>JAYTFI010000083.1:0-12378 GCA_043734485.1 Acidimicrobiales bacterium
GATCGAGGACCACTGGCTCGTGGCGCAGATGACGCGCACCTCCGAAGCAGCCGCGGTGCCGGCCTCGGCGAGTGCCCGGCGGGCCGCAGTCAGCACGGCCTGCCAGACCACCTCGGGGTCCTGCTCGGCCGCGCGTTCCGGGCCGAACACCGTCTCCACCGCAACAGTTCCCGAGCCGAGGATCCGGCCGTCTTCGCGCACTACGGACACCTTTGCCGCCGTGGTGCCGAGGTCGATGGCAAGCGCGTTCACCGTGCGGTCCGCCTCTGCGAGCGGTCGGGTACCGACGTGACCGCCGGTTCCGCGTAGAGCGAAAGGTACGCGCACACCGCCGTCTTCGTCTCCTCCACGATGGCCGGGTCGCCGGCCGGATCGAGGCGGAACGCAAGGTCGAGGCCCTTGTCCACGATGCCGATCATGAGGTGCATCGGGAACTCGGGGTCGGGGTGGTTGAGCCGCATCCCGGCGTTACCGAGCCGCTCGAGCGCCAGGCGCGCATCCGCAAGGTCGTGGCTGACGTTCGCCTGGATCATCTGCGCGCTTTGGAATCGCGAGAACCACAGCACTCGGAAGCCCGGGTCGGTGCGGTAGAAGTCGAACAACGCATCGACGACGGCCCGCAGCACGTCCTGCCAAGGCTGCCCGGCATGCTCGGCATGAACCCGCTCGGCGATGGGCGTGACCGAGGCGATGGAGCGGTCCATCACTGCTTCGAAGATCGCCTCGCGATTCGGGAAGAAGTCGTACAGCCAGCCGACCGACACCTTGGCCCGCGCCGCAATGAGGCCGGTCGTGATGGCCTCCGGGCCGATCTCGTCGATCAGGGCAGCCGTCGCATCGAGCACGCCGGTGAGGCGCACCCGGCTTCGCTCCTGGGTCGGGATGCGGCGGGCGGCTGCGGCCTCGTCGCCGCGATCCGAAGACCGCGAACCCGCCGCGGCAAGCGACTGCTCCGGCTGCATCTTCGGTTGCGGAAGGGCGGTTGGGCTCATGGGGGCAGAGGTCCTGTGCAGTTGAAAGCCGAGCCGGATTCGGTTTAGTGTCCCACGAACTCGATCTAGGAGAGTGCACGATGCCCAAGTCCTCGATGCGGCCGTTGACGGAACACCGGTTCCGGTCCACGGCCCGAAGGTCGCTCCGCGGCAGCTTCGCCTTGCTGACGGTGAGCGCGCTCATACTCGCGGCGTGCTCCTCCGACAAGAGCAGCGACACCACCGCGGCGCCGGCGGCGGAAAGCACGGCGGCACCCGTTGACACGGCTGCTGCCGACACGACCGCAGCAGCGGCAGACACGACCGCAGCAGCAGTAGCGGAGACCGCCGCCGCCGACACGACCGCCGCAGCAACCGCGCCCGCGAGCGGACGTGAGCTCGTGATCGCCCGTGACATGGACACCAACTCCACCGATCCCTCGCGTGCCTACTGCGACACGTGTCAGATCTTCCTCACGGCCACCTACGAGACGCTGGCCACGCTCGATCCGAAGGATCCAAACGTGATGATCCCCCGTCTGGCCACGAAGTGGGAGGCCAACGCCGACAACACCGTGTTCACGTTCACGTTGAACCCGGACGCCAAATTCGCCGACGGATCGCCTGTCGAGGCCAAGGACGTCAAGTGGTCGTGGGAGCGGCTCGCCAACGTGAAGGGCTCTGCGTCGTACCTGATGGCCGGATACAAGAGCATCGACACGCCCGATGCCACCACCGTCGTCGTCACGTTCACGGCGCCGAACTCGGCGTTCCTGCCGATCGTGGCCGCCGGCTACATGGGCATCGTGAACAGCGTCGAAGCCACGGCCCAGGGCGCGAGCGCTGCGGCCGACGCGGCGACAGCCGACAAGGGTGAGCCATGGTTCCTCAAGAACTCGGCCGGCAGCGGTCCGTACGCCCTCGAGTCGTACACGCAGGGTGACTCGCTGGTTCTCAAGCGCAACAACGCGTATTGGGGTGCGAACAAGCCGGTGTTCCCGAAGGTCACCTTCAAGCAGGTGAAGGACTCGGCCTCACAGCTGCAGCAACTCTCGCAGGGAGACGTCGACATCGCCATGCAAATCGCGGTGGATGCGCTCCCCCAGCTCGACGGCAACGACAAGGTGACGACGAGCCTGGTCGACTCGTACAACTATGTGTACATAGCATTAAGTCCGGGTGCGGTCGGCGCAGAGAACATGAAGGACCCCAACGTCCGCAAGGCGATCGGCATGGCCATCGACTATCAGGGCGCCATCGATGCGCTCGTCGCCGGCAAGGGCAAGCTCCAGGCCTCACCGATCCCGAACGGCTTCCTCGGGGCCAAGGATCTCGCGCTGCCGAAGTATGACCTCGCCGGCGCCCAGGCGCTGCTGAAGGCGGCCGGCAAAGACGCCGGGTTCAGCCTCGACGCCACGTATCCGAAGGTCAATGTGTACGGCGTCGACTTCGACCTGATGATGCAGAAGCTCCAGCAGGACCTGAAGAAGGTCAACATCGATCTGAAGCTCACGCCCGTCGAGTTCCCGCAGTGGGCCGACAAGATCAACAAGCAGGGCATCCCGGTCACGGCCGTCTACTTCGCCCCCGACCATTCGGACTCGAGCCAGTACGCGCAGTACTTCGGTGAGATCCCGGACTCGTCGTGGGCCAAGCGGGGCGGCGGCGGAGCGGCGGGCAAACCCCTCCTCAACCCGGCCGAGGTCACCGGTCTTGCGACCGCGTTGGCCGCATCCGGAGATGCCAAGGGCGCGGCCTACACCGCCCTCGGCCAGGCCATGATCGACGACGCCGTGATCTTCCCGATCGTCAACCCGCAGCTCGTGCTCGCCTACGCAGCCGACATCACCGGCATGCACTACAGCGCGTGCTGCAACCTCGACCTCGCGCTGCTCGGCCTCAAGGGCTGATGGCTCGGCCACATCAGGCTCTGCACGCGCAATCGCGGGCCTGACGTGGGCAGGTACATCCTTCGCCGCCTCGTGGTGATGCCGTTCCTACTGCTCGGCATCATCACGATCGCGTTCGGGATCTCGCGGCTCATCCCCGCGAACCCCTTGGCGTCGATCGTCGGCGAGCGCCAGCTCGACAACGAGGTCGTCGTGAACGCGGCGAAGGCCAAGTGGGGGCTGAACGGCACGATCCCCGAGCAGTACGTGAAGTACCTCAAGAACCTTACGAAGGGCGATCTCGGGACCTCCTTCCGAACCCGTCAGAGCGTCGTCACGGACCTGCGTGAGCGGTTCCCCGCAACACTCGAGCTGGGTGTCGGGGCTCTGCTCATCGGTGGCGTCGGCGGCGTTGCCCTCGGCGCAGTCGCGGCGAGCCGCAAGGACAAACCCGTCGACCACTTCGCCCGGCTCTTCTCCCTGCTCGGCTCGTCGCTTCCGGTGTTCTGGATCGGACTCGTGCTCCTTTCGATCCTCTATGCCCGCCTCGGCTGGTTCCCCGGTCCGGGGCGCCTACCGCCGCGGGTGTCGGCACCGCCGAAGGTGACCGGCTTCTACACGGTCGACGCGCTCGTCGACGGCAACGCCAAGCTGTTCTGGCAATGCCTCCAGCGGCTCGCGCTCCCCTGCTTCGTCCTCGGCTGGGCCTACATGGGCCAGATCTCGCGGCTCGTACGTGCGGCCATGCTCGACGAGCTGCACAGCGACTACGTCCGGACCGCCCGCGCGAAGGGTCTCCGCGAGCGGACCGTCATGCGCTCGCATGTGCTGCGCAACGCCTGGCTCCCGACACTTACGATCCTCGGCTTCTCGTTCGCCCAGCTACTGACAGCCTCGGTGCTCACCGAAACGATCTTCCAGTGGAACGGCATCGGCTCGTACGCCGTGCAGGCCGCGCAGACCCTCGACTATCCCGCCGTCGCCGGGGTGTCGCTGTTCGGCGGCCTTGCCTTCCTGCTCGCCAACCTCGTCACCGACCTGCTCTACGCGGTCGCGGATCCGAAGATCCGCCTGTCATGACCGCGGTGGCCACGGCCGCGGCGGCAACGCCGAAGCGGCACCGCTGGAAGGTCTCGAAGGAGCTCCGTCGACCGCCCATCGTCGCCGGAGCGGTCGTCGCGCTCGCCTGGCTCGTCGTCGTGCTGACCGTGTCGTGGTGGGCGCCGTACGGCCCGCTCGAATCGGTCGGCAAGCGGCTGCAGGCCCCGAGCGGTGCGCACTGGCTCGGTACCGATGCGCTCAGCCGCGACGTGTTCACCCGCGTCCTCTACGGCGCCCGCCAGACCCTGCCCATCTCCGTCGCCGTGATCGTAAGTGCAGTTACGATCGGTGCAATTCTCGGCTCGATCGCAGGCTACGTCGGCGGCTGGATCGACTCCGTCATCATGCGCCTCGTCGATGTCACGGTCGCGTTCCCGCCGATCTTCCTCGCAATGGCCATCGCCGCGGCGCTGGGACCGGGGCTGCGGAACGCGTTCTACGCCATGGTCATCGTGTGGTGGCCGATCTATGCGCGCTTACTACGCGGTCAGGTGCTCTCGATCAAGCACCGCGATCACATCCAGGCTGCGGTGTCGATCGGCGCGAAGCCGAGCCGCATCCTGCGCAAGCACGTGCTCCCACTGTCTTTCACCCCGGCGCTCATCAACGCCACACTCGACCTAGGGCAGGTGGTCATCCTCACCGCGACGCTCAGCTTCCTGGGGCTGGGTGCGAAGCCGCCGTCGCCGGAGTGGGGGGCCATGATCACCGAGGGTGCGAAGTACTTCTACCAGTGGTGGGTCGCCGTGGCGCCTGGGCTCGCCATCCTCACCATCGGCCTGGCCTTCAACTTCCTCGGCGACGGCCTCCGCGACGCCTTCGACGTGCGGGCTCGCCGGTGATGGGGGTCGCCGCCGGTGCCACCGACGCGCCGCTGCTCGACATCAAAGCCCTCGATGTCCGCTTTTCGGTCAGCGATGGATCGGTACATGCGGTGCGCGGCCTCGACCTGGCCGTGCACCGGGGCGAAGTGGCCGCCGTCGTCGGCGAGTCGGGCTCGGGCAAGAGCGCGGCCATGCTCGCTGTACTCGGGCTCCTCGACCCCAACGCGACCGTTACGGGCTCGGCCCGCTTCGACGGTGTCGAGCTCCTCGGTGCGCCGAACGCCGTGCTGCGCAAGCATCGCGGCGGTCGTATAGGAATGATCTTCCAGGACCCGATGACGTCGTTGAACCCGGTCCTCACCATCGGCCGCCAGATCGCCGAAGCGGTGATCACCCATCAGAAGGTGAGCCCGAAGCAGGCCGAGGCCAAGGCCGTCGAGCTGCTCGAAACCGTCTCGCTCCCCGACGCCGCGAACCGCTGCCGCGCGTATCCGCACGAGCTGTCGGGTGGCATGCGCCAGCGGGTGATGATCGCCATGGCCCTCGCCAACGACCCGGACATCCTCATCGCCGACGAGCCCACGACCGCTCTCGACGTCACCATCCAGGCCCAGATCCTCAAGGTCCTGCGCGACCTTCAAATAGCACGTGGGCTTACGATCGTGCTCATCACCCACGACCTCGGCGTGGTTGCAGGCCTGGCCGACTCGGTGCACGTGATGTACGCAGGCAACATCGTCGAGGCCGGCCCGGTCGTCGACATCTTCCACCGCTCGAACCACCCCTACACGGCCGGCCTGCTGGGTTCACTGCCCCGCCTCGACCGGCCCGAACGCGAGCTGGTCCCGATCGGCGGCATCCCGCCGTCGCTGCGCAATGATCCGTCCGGGTGCGCGTTCGCGCCTCGGTGCCGCTACGCCGTCGATGCGTGCACGACGCAGGTGCCGAAGCTGCAACAGGTGGAGACGCTTGAAGTGGCCTGCGATGTGCTGCCATTCCACCGAGGCCAGAACGTCGATAGCTTCGCGGGATCTGCGTCATGAGCCCAGCTTCCGCAGACGGTTCCGCGCTCCTCCAGGTTCGCGACCTGGTCAAGTCGTTTCCCGTGCGTCGTCGCGGTTGGCGCGACCGCCACCCCAACGCGGTGCAGGCCGTTTCGGGGATCTCCTTCGACGTGCACCGCAACGAGACCCTCTCGCTCGTCGGCGAGTCGGGATGCGGAAAGAGCACAACCGCACGGTGCGTGCTGCGCATCGTCGAACCAACGAGCGGATCGATCCGCTTCGACGGCATCGAGCTCACCACCCAGCACGCCGAAGAGCTGCGGCGACTTCGACGTCGCTTCCAGATGGTGTTCCAGGACCCGCACGCCTCGCTGAACCCGCGGATGACCGTGGGCGACATCGTCGGCGAACCGTTGATCGTGCACGGCGCGCCGGAACCTGAAGTGGCGGCCCGAGTGTCAGAACTTCTCGAACTCGTCCAGCTCGGTGCCGCCGCCGCCGACCGGCACCCCCACCAATTCTCGGGCGGCCAGCGCCAGCGGATCGGCATCGCCCGCGCCCTCGCCCTGAAACCCGACCTGATCGCACTCGACGAACCGGTATCGGCCCTCGACGTGAGCATCCAGGCCGAGATCATCCGACTCCTCCAGCATCTGCGCGACGAGCTCGGACTCGCCTATCTGTTCATCGCCCACGACCTGTCCGTTGTCCGCCACCTGAGCGATCGCGTCGCGGTGATGTACCTCGGCAAAATCGTGGAAACGGCCCCGACCGCGCTGCTCTACAACGCACCGATGCACCCTTACACCACTGCGCTCCTCTCGGCCGCGCCCATCCCCGACCCGCTCATCGAGCGGAACCGTGAACGCATCGTCCTCGTCGGTGATCCACCGACCGCGGCCGACCCGCCGTCGGGCTGCCGCTTCCGCACCCGCTGCTGGAAGGCGCAGGACGTCTGCGCGCAGGTCGAACCGCTGCTGACCGACGTCGGCGGCGGACAGCAGGTGGCCTGCCACTTCCCGATGCGCTGAGCGCTCGGCTGTCGGCTCTCCGGGGCCTCGGGCGCCGCGATCAATGGAAGGTTTGCCCGAACTGAACGGGTGAAGTTTCCGTTCGTCGCTCACCGCGTCGAGGAGACTGGTTCCATGGCGACAACGCGGCTCTCCGAGCGGGACGTCACCCGCTTCCTCGGCGAACAGTTCGACCACATCAGCGATGTCGTGCTCCTCGCGAGCGGCGCATGGTCGAGCGCGTTTGCGTTCCGCTCGGCGGGACGCGACCTTGTGGCCAAGTGCGGCCAGTACCCCGAGGACTATGAAAAGGATCTCGAAGCATCGGCGTGGGCTCGCAGCAACCTTCCGATACCAGCGGTCCTCGCAGTCGGTGAAGCCTTTGATGGTGCCTTCGTCATCTCGGAACGCCGCTACGGCGACAGCCTTGTGCACGTGTCGCCCGATCGCTTCCGAGCGGTCATCGACGCGCTCTTCGACGCTCTCGTGGCGATGCGGGAGATCGAACTTCCGGGCCGCGCCGAGCGCCCTCAGGCCCCGCCGCGCTTCATCGAAGCAGTCTTCACCGGTGCACGCTTGACCGGTCGGCGGACAGTGGACTTCGGCACGTGGGTCTTCGCCTCCGGACGTCCTGCGAGTGGAACGATTGCGACAGACAAATCGACGTGGACTGCCCTGAACCCTGAACATTGTCGACGAACGCCGGTGGGAGCGGCTTTCGACGACAATGTTCGAGGATGATCTACGGTCGACGGCCATGTCCAAGATCAAGGTAGGGGTCCAGCTCCACCCGCAGGCGACCACGGTCGGAGCACTCCGCGACGCCTGGATCCAGGCCGACGAGATGGGCGTCGACTCGATCTTCGTGTGGGACCACTTCTACCCGCTCTACGGCGATCCCGACGCGATGCACTATGAGTGCTGGTCCCTGCTCGCAGCAATCGCGTCGACCACGAAGACAGCCCAGTTCGGTGCGCTCGTCACTCCCGTCAGCTACCGCAATCCCGACCTGCTCGCCGACATGGCCCGCACCGTCGATCAGCTGTCCGGGGGCCGGCTCATCCTCGGGCTCGGGGCGGGCTGGTTCCAGCGTGACTACGACGAGTACGGCTTCGAGTTCGGCACGCCGGCGACCCGGCTCAAGGCGTTCGGCGAGGCACTGCCGCGGATCAAGGCCCGCATCGCCAAGCTCAACCCCGGTCCGGCCGGTCCGCTTCCCATCCTCATCGGCGGCAGCGGCGAGAAGGTCACGCTGCGCCTCGTCGCCCGCCATGCGCAGATGTGGAACTGCATCGGCAAGACCCCCGAGGAGGGCAAGCGCCTCAACGGCATCCTCGACGAGTGGTGCTCGAAGGAGGGCACCGACCCGGCTGCGATCGAGCGCACGATTGCCGTCGGAGCCGACGCCGACATCGAGGCGTGGACAGCAGCAGGCTTCAACCACATCATCCTGATGGCCGGAAGCCCATACGACCTCACCCCGCTCGAGCGCTTCTTCGCCGCCCGCTGAGCGTCTGGCGATACGCGGGCGTTTCGGGTGGGCCCGAACACCCACCGGCACCGATCACTCCCGGGGGCAATGCGCCTCACTTCTGACGCATGGTTCGCACCAATGCCGTTCTGCGGATACCGTCCATCCATGGAGTCGGAGAAGGAGCACAGAAGTGTCGAGGCGCCAAGCTGGCGCTATCGCCTGGGCGAAAGTTGGGCGATGTTCGAGCTTGGCGCCTTCGTCGCATCAGCGCCTTGGCTGCGCATGCTCGGCCGAGGTGATCGGCACCCGGTGCTGGTGCTCCCCGGCTTCACCGCGAGCGACACCTCGACCGCGCCGATCCGCTTCACCCTTCGCTCGCTGGGCTACTGGGCGCACGGCTGGAACCTCGGCACCAACGTCGGCCCCACCGACCGCATCTTCGACGGCATCCACGAGCGCCTCGCCCAGATCTACGAACGCCACGACCGCAAGGTCAGCATCGTGGGCTGGAGCCTCGGCGGCATCTATGCCCGTGAAATGGCTCGCAACAACCCCGAGCTCATCCGTCAGGTCATCACGCTCGGCAGCCCGTTCCGTATGACCCTCGCCGACCGCTCGACCGTGTCGAAGCTCGCCGACGCACTCACGCCGGCATGGAGCGAGGAAGTCATCCGGCTGGCCAGTGAGGAGTTCGACAAGCCGCCGCTCACGGTCCCGTCGACCGCCATCTACAGCCGCTCCGACGGCATCGTGCGCTGGCACATGTGCATCGACCAGGTGACGGAGAACCACGAGAACATCGAGGTGCGCGGCAGCCACTCCGGCCTCGGCTTCAGTCCGGCCGTGATGTACGCCATCACCGACCGGCTCAATCAGCCGGAGAACGACTGGCGGCCGTTCCGCTCTCCGATCACGGCCCGCTACTTCTTCCCGAAGCCGGCGAGCTGGGCCGAGCAGGTAAAGCGCGAGCGGCATGGCCGTCGCCCGCACATGGTGCGCAAAACGGCGTAGGTAGGCGTCGTGCGACTCGGGCTGCTGTCCGATATCCACGGCATCGACACGCGCATCGGCGACGACAGGCTGGGCGGGATCTTGGCGGGCTGCAACGCCGACCTCGTCATCGGCGGGCATACTCACGATGTGACCGACCGACCGACCGACCGACCGACGGATCGGCGCGGTGCGGGCCGTCGACCTCGGCAGCGTGAGCAACCCCACGAGAGCCGACCGCCAAGCGACGTATGTCGTGATCGACGCCGCGCCCACCGGCCATGTCATCACCCATCGGTTCGTCGACTACGACCACGACGCGTTCGTGCAGCGACTCCGCGACTCCACGACGTCCGCCATCCTGCTGCGGCGTACATCCAACGGTTCCAGCGCGCGCGAACTCAGGGGGCACTGCGCGCGAATTGAAGGCGAACCGCATCCATTCGAGGGCTCCGCGGCAACTTCGCGCGCGACGGTGCACTACTTCGCGCGCGCCGTCCCGGGCCGGCATGACGACTTCATCCACTTGTTGAACACCCGGCCGAACGCGCAACGGATAGGCGTCCGACGTGGTGAAGAGCCCGCAACGGTGGACGCAGTCGAGGCCGCGATCATGGTTTGAAGTGCCCGTGCGTCGCTCCAAGCGTGAGAAAGGTGTCACTGCCTCGACGCGCGTGGCACGACATCTGCAAGTGTCGTCGGGTCCGCGCACACGCGGGCGTTCGCGAACCCGAATACCACGAGGAATTCTCCCCACATGCGTCAGCTCACCGGTCTCGACACCAGCTTCTTGAACATGGAGACGGCCACACAGTTCGGCCATGTCGCTTCGCTCGCCATCTTCGACGTCGCCGGTCTGGCGGAAGGAGCGTTCTTCAACTCCCTCATCAAGACGGTCGAAGAGCGCATCCACTTGCTCCCGCTGCTGCGCCGTCGCCTCGTCGAGGTCCCGCTCGGTCTCGACCATCCGTGGTGGATCGAGGATCCCGATTTCGACCTCGAGTTCCACATCCGGGTTCTGGCCCTTCCGGCGCCGGGCACCGAGGAGCAGCTGGCCGAGCAGGTCGCCCGGCTCGCCGCCCGGCCGCTGGACCGCGCCCGGCCGCTGTGGGAGATGTACGTCATCGAGGGCATCGCCGGCGGCAGGGTCGGCCTGATGAACAAGGTGCACCACTGCACGATCGACGGTGCACAGGGCGTCGAGATGCTCACGACCCTCTTCGACGCTGATCCCGCGGGACGCACGATCGAGCCTCCCACGGAGGTGTGGAAGTCCGAGTCGGTGCCCAGCGCGGCTTCGCTGCTGGCCCGTGCGGCCGGGACGCTGGCAACCAACCCCCGCCGCGCCGCCAGCCTTGCGCGTCGCACCACGAAGGCCATGATCGACACCAGCCGCGCCCGCGGCTTCAAGGGCCTGGCCGATCTCCCGACCGCAATGGGCCTCGGGCAGATCCCGGTGCTCGGCGAGCTACTCACCGCCGGATCGCGGCGATCAAGCGGGCCGAGGGCCGAAGAGTTCCCGATCCTGCCCGATCGTCCTGCGCCCCGCACATCGTTCAACAAGGCGATCACGGCGCACCGCAAGTACGCCTTCCGCTCTCTCCCGCTCGCCGACGCCCGCTACGTCAAGACCGTGTTCGGCACGACTATCAACGACGTCGTCATGGCCATCAGCGCGGCTGCTCTGCGCGCGTACCTTCTCGAGCACAACGAGCTGCCCCTCGATCCACTCATCGCCATGGTCCCGGTTTCGATCCGTACAGGAAACGAAGCCGACGCGTACTCCAACCGGGTCACGAGCATCCTGTCCCCGCTGCACACGCAGATCAGCGATCCGGTCGAGCGGTTGAAGGCGATCGGCGCGTCGATGAGGTCGGCGAAGGAGATGCAGCAGGCGGTGCCGGCCGACCTGCTCACCGACCTCGCGCAGTTCGCACCTCCCGCGCTGGCGGCCCGGGCGTCACGGATGGTGTCGCGCACCGGCGTCGCCAACCGGATGAACCCGCCGTTCAATGTCGTGATCTCGAATGTGCCGGGGCCGAACATCCCGCTCTACACGGCAGGGGCGAAGCTCGAGCACTTCTTTCCCGTGTCGACGATCGTCGACGGGCAGGGCATGAACATCACCGTGCAGAGCTACATGGGTCGGCTCGACTTCGGTGTCATTGGCTGCCGCGAGGTGTTTCCGGACGTGTGGAGTCTCGTCGACGGGCTCGGGGCCGGGCTGGCCGAACTGGTCGACGCAGCCCGGGAGGAGGAGGCCGCACATACGACTGCGGCCGCGATCGTGGCGGAGACGCTGGCCGCGGCACCGCCCGAGGTCGCCCGCGCTTCACGCAAGACCGCGTCGCGCAAGCCCGCTCCGCGCACGGCTTCTCCGCGCAAAGCCTCTCCGGGCAAGGCCTCTCCGCGAAAGGCCGTGGCCGCGGCGGCACCACGCAGGGCCGCGCCGGCGTCGAAGGCTGCTTCGGTGACGAAGCCCGCCATCGCGAAAACCGTGGCTTCAGCGAAGCCGGCGAAGAAGCTGTCGACGGCGCCGGCGAAAGCGGCCACCACGACGAAGGCTGTCCCACAGAAGGTGGCTGTCCCACAGAAGGTGGCAACAACCCGCAAGGCCGCCACCACCACCACGAAGGTGGCGGCGAAGGCGCCCGTCACGAGCGCGAGCGCAGCGGCGACGGCAGCCGCGCCAGCGGCCCGACGCCGCGAGGCTGCAATGCGGGCGGCGGCGGCGGACTCGGCTGAGGGCTGAGTCGCCGAGCGAACCGTGCCGGGTCAGGACAGATCGCCGCTGTCAGGGCAGCCAGGGCACGCCACAGACTGTCCCGACTGCGAAAAAGACGGTGTGCGGCTCCGTTGGAGTGACGTGGACTTGCCGGGCTGGGCGGGTGCGCTGGAACGTGAGCGCGGCGGATTGGCACGACGGCAAGGAGCAGATTGTCGCTCACCGCACCCATCGGGTGCTCACAGGCTTCGAATCGTCACGCACGGCGCACGCGGCTGGTCGTCTGGTGTCCCGATCCGCCGCGCTCGCCCGGCATCCGCCACGACCGGGCCGAGGTGCCTTTGGGATATGCGAACGGGAACGTTTCCGTAGACGCCTCGTTGCTTGTGT
>JAYTFI010000084.1:0-1813 GCA_043734485.1 Acidimicrobiales bacterium
GGCCAGGCGGTCGAAGGCATCGGTGAGACCCTTCACGAAACGGGCGAAGTCGGCCCCTGTCTGCAACGTGTCGAGTTCGGAGATGTCGGCGCCGGCCGAGAACGCTCGTCCGGCGCCGGTGACGACGATGGCGCGCAACGAGTCGTCGCCTTCGATCGAGTCGAGCGCGGCGTGCAGCAGCGCGATCGTGTCGGAACCGATTGCGTTGAGTCGCTCGGGGCGATCGAGCGTGAGGAGCGCGACCCCGTCGAGCCGGTCGAAGTGGACCACGTCGGTCGCCGTTGTCATACCATCGTCAATCCGCCGCTGACCGACAACGTCTGGCCCGTGATGTACGAGGCGCCGTCGCCGAGTAGGAAGGCCACGGCCGGTGCGATGTCGTCGGGCTGTGCGGTGCGGCCGAGCGGGATGGCGCGGGCCAGTCCGTCGTACAACTTCTGCGAGTACTCGGCGACCTGCCCGAGCAGCGCCGTTTCGGTGGGTCCGGGGCAGACACAGTTCACCGTGATGCCGTGGCGAGCGACCTCGCGAGCGAGTGTCTTGCTGAACGCAATCACGCCGCCCTTCGTGGCGGAGTACACGGCTTCGCCCGACGATCCGACGCGGCCTGCATCGGAGCCGATGCTGACGATGCGACCGTGCTTGCGCTCGATCATGCCGTCCAGCACGGCCCGGCAGAAGCCGATCGTGCCGCGAAGGTTCACCGCGATGATGCGATCCCACTCGTCTTCCGTGGAATCGACGAACGGTTTGATCACATCAATGCCTGCGTTGTTGACCAGCGCGGCAATCGGGCCGAGCGTTGCTTCGATGTGGGCGACCGCTGCAGTGACCGAGGGCGACGATGCGATGTCGACGCCCACGCCGATGGCCGGCACCGAATGATCCGTCCTGATCTGGGCGGCCGCTGACGTGGCTGCGGCTTCGTCGACGTCGCAGACAGCGATGGCGAAGCCCTGCGCGGCGACGGTGTTGGCGATCGCGGCGCCGATGCCACGCGCGGCCCCGGTGATGACGGCTACGGGATGGGTCATGTCGATTCGTCCTTGTGGCGTGAGAGGGGTCAGAGGGCGGGCGGCCGGTTGAACACGGGTGGGCGCTTCTCGCGGTGCGATGCAATGCCTTCCAGCACGTCGGGCCCGCCGAAGCCGTAGAACTCGTAGGCGAGTGAAGCATCGAAGGCCGGGCCGGCGGCGCGGTACCAATGGTTCAGCGTGTGTTTGGTCCACTGCAACGCGGACTGCGACATCGACGCGAGCTTCGTCGCGATTTCAAGTGCTTTGTCGTGCACTTCGTCCTCGTCGACACACAGCGACACCAGCCCGATGCGCTCTGCTTCCTCGCCGGTCAGCGTGTCGCACGTGAGCAGGTAGTACTTCGCCTTGGCCATGCCGCACAGCAGCGGCCAACAGATGGCGGCGTGATCGCCGGCCGCGACGCCGAGACGGGTGTGGCCGTCGATGATCCGCGCCGTGCGCGACACGATGGACACGTCGGCGAGCATCCCCGCCACCAACCCGGCGCCGACCGCCGGGCCGTGCATCGCCGAGACGATCGGCTTCGAACAGTTGATGATGTTGTTGACGAGATCGCGTGCCTCGCGCATGACGCGCGTGCGGTTCTCGAAGCCGGACGTCATCGACTCGAGCAGCTCGAACGATCCGCCGGACGAGAAGCCCTTTCCGGCACCCTGCACGATGACGGCGCGCACTTCGTCGTCGCGGTCGATGGTGATCCAGACGTCGCCGATCTCACGATGGGCATCGGGTGATACCGAGTTCAAACCCGGCGCGTCGAACGTGAGCCGCAGGAG
>JAYTFI010000085.1:0-3710 GCA_043734485.1 Acidimicrobiales bacterium
GGCGTGGCCGTTCGACGGTGACCTGCCATTCGACCCGGTTGCTCCCGGCCGCGATCGGCCGTTCCTGCTCGTGCAGCGTCTCGCCGACACGCGTGCGTAGACGAACCTGGCGCGCTTCGAGTGCGTCGAGCTGGGCGCGCACCAGCAGCACTGCGCGGTCGCTCGACGCTTCGAGGCACAGCACGCGAAGCTTCTCGATGCGGACGGGCCCGGTTTCGTGCACGATGACATCACGCCAGATGCCTCCCGGGTTCCAGTCGGGATGAATGCAGTCCCAGTGCTGGAACACCCCGGTCAGGTTGCGCTTGGCCTTGCGATCGTGCTGCGGCGAGCAAGCCAGCTCGAGGGCGAGCACGTGCTCGGACCGGTCACGCAACTGGTCGCTGATCTCGAACGCATGTGCTGCGAAGTAGCCCTCCGTGTCGCCGAGGTAGGCGCCGTCCAGCCACACGTCGCCTTGGTAGAAAAGCCCCGAGAACGTCACCCACGAGCGGCGGCCTTCGGCTGGTGCCCCGGCCTCGAACGCCCGCCGATGCAGCACGGGCGCGTCGTTGGTGGCGAATGCCGGGTTGGAGCGCCAGTGGCCCGGCACGTGCAGCTCGGACCATTGCGAGTCGTCGAACGCGAGGTCGGCGAAGGCCCGGCGGAGCTCGTCATCGGCGACGTGCGCACGCCACACACCGGACAGTTCGAGCATTGCGGCCGGAGGATAGCGGCCGCCGCGTCGGCGCCGGATCTACGCCGTGAGTGGTGGACCGTCGAAACGGTCGATCGTGGCGAACTCCTCGACCGGCTTGCGGCTGAGCTTCGTGTTCTGGTGCACCGGCTTGCCGATGGCGACGAGCGCGACGACGGCGAAGTACCTGGGGAGCCCGAGCAGCTCTTGGACGGCTGGCTCTTCGCGTACCACGAACGTCGTAAGTACGCCACCGAGGCCCTCGGCGCGAGCGGCGAGGAGCAGGTTGTTCGTGAACGGGTAGATCGAGCCACCGGCGGTCACGCCGACGCGGTCGAGATCGGTGTCGAGAGCGGCCAGCGCTCGGAGATCGGCCGCAATGATCAGTAGCACCGGCACGTTCGGTATCGCATCGATGAGCGGCATTGGGAAGTGCCCGGCGCGGGCGGCGGCGAGGTCGACCGGACCGGGGCCCGGCCAGCGCCCCGTCTCATCGGCCGCGAACGGGCGGCGCCCGGCCTGCGCCTGCGCCGCGTACTCGTTCCACCCGATCTGCGCGAGCTCTTGGATGCGGGCGCGGGTCGCAGGGTTTTTCACGACGACGACGTGCCATCCCTGCTTGTTGCCACCGTTCGGGGCGAAGCGGGCCGTGTCGAGGATGCGGTGGAGCGTGGCATCGTCGACCGGGTCCGGCTCGAACGCCCGGACGGAGCCGTTGGTGCGCAGGGCGTGCAGGAGGTCCATACGGTGACCTTACCGAGTGGGCCCATCTCGGAGACAGCCGTCGCCGCTCACTCGCCGGTGGCCCCGTCGATGGCTTCCCGGAGCAGATCGACATGGCCGTTGTGCCGGGCCGTCTCTTCGATGAGGTGGAGCACGATCCAGCGCAGCGTGAACCGCTCGGTGCCGTCGCGGTCGAACGCCGCCGACTCGTCATCGAACGACGCACCGCCGACAACCTCGCGGCTTCGATCGCACGCGGTCGCATGAAGCGCGAGCAGCTCCTCGGGTGAGTCGTCGGTAGCCGAGTGCAGGTCCCAGTCCTCGTCGTCGTCGAACGGCGCGCTGGCCCACGGTTCGGGGATCGGCCGACCCGCGAAGCGGTGTGTCAGCCACGAGTCCTCGACGTGGGCCAGATGCTTCAGCAGCCCGCCCAGCGTGAGCGCCGACGTCGGGACCGCGGTCCGGTTGAGCTCGGCCGAGGTGAGCCCAGTGACCTTCTGTACGAACGTCGCCCGGTGGTAGTCCAGGAACTCGAGCATCATCGTCTTTTCGTTGCCGGCGAGGCCGGGGTCGATGCGGTCCATATGCGTCACCCTAGAGACGGCGCCCGCGTCCCGGACCGGGAGTTAGCCCGCGGGCATGGTTTATGGTCTTGCCATGACGTCGCCTTCTGCCTCGGCTGCCACTGCGCACCCGGCCGCCGCCACCCTCGGCCAGCTCCGTTCCTCGGGCTGGGTCTCGGTCCCCGTGAAAGACGAGATCCGCCGCAATGCCGTCGGGCGCATCGCCGCCGGGCAAGCGCTGTTCCCGGGCGTTCTCGGCTACGAGGACACCGTGCTCCCGCAGCTCGAGAACGCGATCCTCGCCGGGCACGACGTGATCTTCCTCGGCGAGCGCGGCCAGGCGAAGACCCGCATGATCCGCAGCATGACCGAGCTGCTCGACGAGTGGCTGCCGATCGTCGCCGGGTCCGAGATCCTCGATGACCCCTACAATCCGGTCAGCAAGCATGCGAAAGACCTCATCGCCGAGCACGGCGACGACGTTGCGATCGAGTGGGTGCACCGCAGCAAGCGCTATGGCGAGAAGCTGGCCACGCCGGACACCTCGATCGCCGACCTCATCGGCGAGGTCGACCCCATCAAGGTTGCCGAGGGCCGCTACCTGTCCGACGAGTTGACACTGCACTACGGCTTGGTGCCGCGCACCAACCGCGGCATCTTCGCCATCAACGAGCTGCCCGACCTCTCCGAGCGCATCCAGGTCGGCCTGCTCAACGTGCTCGAAGAGCGCGACGTGCAGATCCGCGGCTACAAGATCCAGCTTCCGCTCGACATCGTGCTCGTCGCCTCGGCCAACCCCGAGGACTACACGAACCGCGGCCGCATCATCACGCCGCTGAAGGACCGCTTCGGGGCGCAGATCCGCACGCACTACCCGCTCGAGACGAGCATCGAGCTGAAGGTCGTCGAGCAGGAGGCGATGAAGCCGGCGGGCGGCGACATCGCGATCACCGTTCCGGCGTTCATGGCCGAGATCGTGGCCACGTTCAGCCACCTGGCCCGTCAGAGCCCGCACGTCAACCAGCGATCCGGCGTGTCCGTCCGCCTCACCGTGGCGAACTACGAGACCCTCATTGCCGCTGCGCTGCGCCGGGCGCTGCGTGGCGGCGAGACCGAGGCCGTGCCGCGCGTCAGCGACCTCGACAGCCTGATGGCCAGCACCCAGGGCAAGATCGAGATCGAGACGCTCGATGAGCGCGAGGGTTCGGTGGTCGACAAGCTCTTCAAGGCCTCGACGCTCACGGTCTTCAAGGAGGCCTGCCGCATCGAGGACCTGCGTGGCGTGATCCAGGCCTTCGAGGCCGGCCTCGTCATGCACGCCGGCGACGACCAGACCGCGGCTGACTACGCGACTGCGCTGAACTCTGCCGAGGGCGAGCCGCTGCGCGAGGCGGTCCGCAAGCTCGTGGGGGCGAAGGCCACGCCGGGCGAGCAGGCCAGCGCGGTCGAGTTCATCCTCGAAGGGCTGCACCTCTCGAAGCGGCTCAACAAGGACGCGGCCGGGAACAAGGCGACGTACCGGGGCCGCTGAGCTCGCTCAGCTGCGCCAGGCGTCCCACTCGGCACTGAGTGCCTCGGGCGTGAGCGACCCGGCCGGAATGCGCTCGCGCAGCATGCTGTCACCGAAGTGCAACAGGAACTCGTTCGCGGGCGTGGCGACGCCATGCAGCCGGCCGAGCAGCACGATTTCGCCGTTGAAGTAGTCGGTCTCCAATGAGGTTGCTCCCTTTGCGAGGCCCTGCCACGTG
>JAYTFI010000086.1:0-2044 GCA_043734485.1 Acidimicrobiales bacterium
CGAGCGCACGCTCGAGTCGGCGGACCTCGGCGCGACCGAACGGGTCAAGCGCCGTGCCGCGCAATCGCCGGCTCGCTCGCAGCACACGGAGCGCAGGCGTGAACCAGGAGCCGAGCACGAGCTTCCGGTCGCCGAGCCACCGCCCCAGCACCGGGGGCTGCAGGTGCCACGAGAGCTTCGCGTCTTCCCCGAACTCGTCGGTGATGGCTCGGCGGGCGACCGGGTCGAGGTGCAGGCGTGCCACCTCGTACTCGTCCTTGTACGCCATGAGGTGGTGCAGCCCGATCGCCACCGCGTGCGTGAGCGCCAGGTCGCTCTCCCCCGCATGGTCCTCGGCAGCATGGTCCTCGGCAGCACGGACCTCGGCGACAAGCGTTGCGTAGCGCTCGGCGTACCGACGGTCCTGGTATGCGATGAGATCGGCGATGCGGGTCCGCAGCATTTCGTGAAGCGTGGCGTTGGTCCCCGGCGCGATTCGTTCGACGAGCGCTGTCACTGCGGCATCATCAACACCGGCGAGACGCGTCGATCCGTCACCCGCCGTGCGCATGACCGCGGTGAGACGATCCGGGTCGGCAACCGCGACACGTCCCCATCGGAACGCCTGCACGTTGCGTTCGACGGCAACCCCGTTCAGCTCGAGGGCGCGCTCGATCGCGGCCGCCGTCAACGGCAGCGCGCCAATCTGGAACGCGGCCCCGACGAGGAACACGTTTGCCGTCGCGGTGTCGCCGAAGAGCGCACGGCACGCACCGAGCGCATCAAAGGACCACATGCCACCGTCACGAACGAGGGGCCGGATCACCGTCTCCATGGCATCGAGGTCCGGATAGCGGACATCGACGTGCGACACCATGTCGCCGGTCGGTGTCCGGCTCGAGGACACAACGGCGACCGTCCTGGTCGGATCGATGCCATCGAGGTTCGATGGGGCCACGCCCACGATGAGATCGAACACGAGGTAGAGATCGACCGATCCGTTCACTGGCCGGTTGGAGCCCCCCAACGCCGTGTTGGCGATGCGGAGGTCCGAAACGACGGGACCGGCCTTTTGGCTCAGACCGGTCTGATCGAGCCCCCACACCTCACGGCCGTCGAGGCGCGCCGCGGTGCCGAGTAGCTGGTTGACGGTGACCACGCCGGTGCCACCGATCCCCGGCATGCGCACGATCACCTCGTCCGCAGGAACGATGAGGGTCGGGACCTCAAGGGCGCGGTCGTCGACGGCGACCTCATGGCCGGCGTTGCGGGAGCGCTTCTTCCTCGACGGAACGACGGAGACGAACGACGGGCACTCGCCACGGAGGCAGCTCTCGTCGTTGTTGCACGAGCTCTGGTTGATTCGGGTCTTGCGGCCGAACTCGGTGTCGACCGGCTCAACCGACAGGCAGTTCGACTTCACGCCACAGTCGCCGCAGCCCTCGCAGACCCTCTCGTTGATGGCGATGCGCCGCGAGGCCTCGGGGATCCGCCCACGCTTGCGCGCCCGCCGCTTCTCGTTTGCACACTCCTGGTCGTGGATGAGCACCGTGACCCCCGGTACCGCGCGCAGTGCCACCTGCGCTTCCACGACCCGGGTTCGATCCCACACATCGACCCCGCGCGCCAGGCGGATCGCGCGGTACCGGTCGAGGTCGTCCGTGGTGATGAGAACCCTTGCGACGCCCTGTCGCAGCAACACCTCAACGAGGTCCGGCACCGGGATCGCGTTGCTCACCGACGTCGACTGCCCGCCTGTCATGGCGATGGCGCCGTTCCAGAGGAGCTTGAAGGTGACGTGGGAACCGGCGGCGATGGCGGCCTGCACGGCGAGCTGACCGGAATGGAAGAAGGTGCCGTCGCCGACGTTCTGGATCATGTGGTCGTCGCCGACGAACGGCTCGATCCCGATCCAGGCCGCGCCTTCGCCGCCCATGTGTGTCTTGAACGTGGTGACGCCGAACATCGCCGGATCCATGCGACCGCCGAGCGCGTGGCAACCGATGCCGGCACCGAGCAGCACGCCTTCGGGCACTCGCAGGCTCGAGTTGTGCGGGCATCCGGA
>JAYTFI010000087.1:0-7435 GCA_043734485.1 Acidimicrobiales bacterium
GCCCAGCCCAGGCTATTGGTGACCGCAGACCAGCCGACCAAGACCGGAACCGCTCCTGCGGCGCCGCCGATCACGATGTTCTGGCTCGAGGTGCGCTTCAGCCACAGCGTGTAGACGAAGACGTAGAAGAGGCACGCCGCGACGGCGAGCACAGCGCTCAGCAGATTCACAGTCGTCCACAGCCACGCGAACGACGCGGCCTCGATGACGATGGCGAAGGTGAGCGCGGCCCTGGGTGACATGGCGCCGGTGACCAGCGGCCGGCCCTTAGTGCGCTCCATGAGCCGGTCGATGTCGCGGTCGACGACCATGTTGATGGCATTCGCCCCGCCTGCGGCAAGCGTTCCACCGATGAGCGTCGCCACCATCAGCCAAACCCCGGGGACACCACGTTCGGCAACGAACATGGTGGGAATCGTGGTGACCAGCAGCAATTCGATGATGCGGGGTTTCGTGAGGGCGACATACGCGCCGACCGCGGGCCATCCGTGGGTCCGGGAATCGGCGCTGGGCCCCGCCGCGACCACCGTGCCGGGTCGGGTACGAGCTGCCGCAGAGGGCGGGGGGGCGAGCGCAACGTGCGCTGTGCGTGATCGCGGCATACGAGGAGCAGACTACCGACTCGCCCTCCCGATCCGTACATCGGCTGCGGGCCGGCGTCTATCGGGCTTGGGCAACACGCGATCCGCGAGGACCCCCACCTCCGGCACAATGGTCCAGTGCCCACCGCTGCCCCCGTCGAGGTCGAAGAGCCGACCACGGACACGGCGATCGCGCCCGACCGTCCTTGGGTGGTCATCGTGTGGAACGACCCGATCAACCTGATGAGCTATGTCACCTTCGTGCTCCAGAAGGTGTTCGGCTATGGCAAGACCAAGGCGGAGAAGATGATGTGGGACGTGCATACGAAGGGTCGGGCCGTCGTGTCGAACGGCACCCGGGAGAAGGCGGAGATGGACGTCTTCCGGCTGCATGAGCACGGCCTCTGGGCCACGATGCAACAGGAAGACGCGTGAGGCGAATGGTCCGTTTGCGCAAGCAGTTCGTTCCGCTCGGCGACGGCACCTACAAGGTCCGCCTCGCCGACTGGGAGCGCGAGCTCCTCGAGGACCTCCCCCGGCAGCTGACCGAGCTTTTGGCGACGGACGACCCGTCGCTCCGCCGCCTCTTTCCAGCCGCTTATCACTCCGACCCCGAGCGCGATGCCGAATACCAGCGCTTCATGCGGGAGGAGATCCTGGCCAGCCGCATGGCAGCCGCGCAGACCCTCGAGCGGTCGGCCAAAGCCGAGGTGCTCACCGAGGACGATCTGCTGGCCTGGATGGGTTCGATGAACGCCATCCGGCTCGTACTCGGGACGCAGCTCGACGTCACCGAGGACATGATCGCGATCGATCCGGATGACCCACGCGCACCCGTCTTCGGCGTGTACGGCTGGCTGGGGATGCTCGTGGAGCGCGGGATCGAGGCGTTGCAGGGGTCGGTAGCTGAGCTCGACGGCTGATCTCGCTGGCGGGCTCGATGGCTGACACCAGCGCTCGTCACACCGGCATTGCGCAGACGAACGGGAAATGCGATCACTATGATTCTCATTTCATGGCCATAAAGTCGGCGACCAACCCCAACACCCGCGAAGAGATCGACCGGCGCCTCGCTCGGGCCGGCCACCGCTGGACACGAGGTCGCAGGGCAGTCGTCGATGCCATGGAGGGCATCACCGCTCCGCTCTCGGTACCCGAGCTGCAGACCAAGGTCGGCGCCGACGTGCCGCTGTCGTCGCTCTACCGGATCATCAGCGACCTCGTCGATGCCAAGGTGCTCATCAAGCTCGAGTTCGCCGAAGGGTTCGCCCGCTTCGAGCTCGACGAGGGGCTGGCCGAGCATCACCATCATCTCGTGTGCACCGAGTGCGGCGCCGTTGCCGACCTCGAGTTGGCCGACCTGGAGTCAGTCCTCGAGGCCATCAGCAAACCGATCAAGCGGCGAACCGGGTTTCACGTGGCTAGCCACCGGCTCGACTTCTTCGGGTTGTGTGCCAGCTGCGCGAAGCGCTGACGAGGGCGGGCGGTTCGGCGCCGGCGATGGCCGGCAAGAATCGACCGACGACGTCGATAGGGCCGATACGCTGTGCCGTCTCGGCCCCCATCGTCTAGCGGCCTAGGACACCACCCTTTCAAGGTGGCGGCACGGGTTCGAATCCCGTTGGGGGTGCCCAAGCATCAAAGCCGTTCGTGGTGGGGGCCCAACAGCCCATATACCTTGCGATTCCGCTCCTCAGCGACGACGGAGTCTTCGAAGACGTCGAAGATTCAGCTCGAACGCATCGTTAGATGCGTCACGGCCGGGAAGCGACGCAGTCCTGCACCGATTGAGGACTCGCAGTTCGCGATGTCACGCCGAGTCGTGCTTCGCTGAGTCTCATTCCCGTCTCAGCTATCCAGCCTCGATACAGCCAATTGGACGAAACTGCCTGGACAGAGCAGGAATTGACGGAACTCGCTCAAAACACGAGCAGCCGAAACGGCACCAAACCCACATTCTCCGGACGGTCCCGAGGACGCTTTCAAGGTGACGGAGCAGTGATCGATCCTGGTTCGGACAGCATCTGCGCAACGTTCTGATGGAATCGCCGCAGATGCTGCTCGAACCGGCCGAGCTGAAGCGTGTCGTTCGCACCTGATTGCACTCCCAACTGGATCTGTTCGGAGATGAAGAGGTCCTCCGCACCGAAGACGCCTTCGTCGATCATCGTGAAGTTCCGCTCCCAGTGGGCACGCTCCTTGTCGTTGCGAGGCTCGTTCGGAATGAACATCGTGTGCACGAACAAGATCTCGTCCGGTGCCATGGGGAACATGGCCAGATGACTTGTCGAATCCGGGTGGTAGATGATCAGGCTGTTGGGAAAGATGACATGTGTCAGCGTCGCATGGCGGCGTGGATCCCAGTCCTGCGTCGGAAGGTTCTCGGCGTCACGTAGGCGGTCACGACCCACGAGGAGTCGCGTATGCAGACCGACAGGTTCTCCGACGGACTTCCGTTCAAGGAAGAACGGTGCGATCGTTTGCGCGTGCAAGCGCTTGATATGATACACCTCTTGAAATGCATCCATCATCAGTTTCCAGTTCGTCTTCCGACGCCTAGCATGCTGGCGATAGAAACGATGAGACTGCAGATCCATTGCTGAGAGATCATTGTCGATATCGCCGAGGAACCCGCGTACATCGATGTCGTCACAGTCAAGATCGAGCATCACCCAGATCAAGCCGTGCCGAACAGCTGTAGGGAGCCGGCGCAGACCACGTGTCGCCTTGTCCAGATTCGGGAACGCCTCTGCGCCCGGCACCGCCCGCAATGCCCCACCCAGATCGTACGTCCATGCGTGATAGGGGCACGACAGCGCGTTGACACGACACACAGTGTCTTCGTTCGTCACCAGCCTGGCACCCCGATGCCGGCAGACATTGAGGAACACGTTGATCTCGCCCTTCCGGTCGCGCACGATCAACAGCGGAAGACCAACGATGTTGCGGGCAATGACGTTCCCTGGCTCAGGCAACTGACCGGCATGACCGAGGCACAACGGTACGCGGCGAAAGATGTGATCGATCTCCTTCCGGAAAACCGTCGGGTCGTAGTACACCGCCGGATCAAGCGTGCTCTCGGTCTCGTCCCAATCAGCACTCTCCGTTTGTCCCAGTTCGCCGAGCAGACGCTGGAACAAGTTGACCAAGGGCTCGTTCATCAATCCACGTTCACGACTCGGTGTATTGGCGCTCATGCCATCATCGTATCCAAGGGGCTCGATCGCACACACATGTTGACAAGTCGATCGACCCGGGCTGCAACCAATCCTCCCGTAGGCCGGGCGGGAAGGTGTGATTCATGCCACTACCGGGGCGCTGACTCCTGGACGGTGGTAGGAAGCGCTCAGGAAATCTCTGGGGAGGGCTGCTTGGAGCTGCGATTGCTCGGGCCGGTCGAAGTTGTTGGTGACGCGGGCGTGCTGGACGTCGGTGGTCCGCGTGCCGCGCTCCTTGCCCTCCTTGCCCTAGCGGGGCGACCGGTGCCCGAGGACGAACTTCTTCGTGTCCTCACGCCGGACCTCGATCAGTCCGCTGCCCGGCGAATGCTCGCCGTCCATCTCCGAGTCCTGGCGGACATCGTGGGCCAAGAGCGTCTACGTGCGACCGAACACGGCGTGGCGCTTTGCCTGGATGCTTCCAACGATCGGCTCGACCGGGATGAGTTCGAAGCGGAGGCGGCGCTCGGCCTTGAAGCGCTTGCGGTCGGGGACACCGCCGGTGCGACGATGCTCCTCCGCGGAGCTGTCGAACGGTGGCGAGGTGAGCTGGCCGATGGACTGGCGCTGCCGACGTGGCTCGCCACAACAGCTGACCAGTTGCGGCTTCGGCGGGCCGACGTCGAGCGGGCGCTGGCGGAAGCAGAACGTCTGCCATCGATGCCCTCCCACCCGACTTCACGAGTGGGTGGACTTCCCCACGGTTTGGTCGCGTTCCTGCTCACTGACATCGTCGGTTCGACGCGGCTCTGGGAAGCGAACCCTTCCGTCATGCGCTCGGTCCTCGAGCGCCATGACGAGATGATGATCGCCGCGGCGGCCGACGCTGGTGGCCGGTTGCTCAAGCATCGTGGTGAAGGTGACAGCACGTTCTCGGTGTTCCACCGTGCAACCGATGCGGTTGCGGCGGCGCTGGCGTCACGGCGGGCGATCGAGACGATCCACCTTCCCGACGGGTCAAGGCTCGTGGCACGGATGGCCGTGCACGTCGGTGAAGCGATTGAGCGCAACGGCGACTACTTCGGACCTACGGTGAATCGTGCTGCGCGCATACGCTCGTTCGCTACGGCCGGGCAGGTTTTGCTCTCGCAGGCGGCAGCCGATTCGTCCCGTGACTCGTTGCCGTCGCACGTTGCGCTGCGCCCCCTTGGCCCGCATGCTCTGCGCGACATCGAACGGCCCGAGTCGCTGTTCCTGCTCTTCGATGAGCAGGTCGACGGGATCACAGACAGGGTTGTCGCCGCGCCTGCCGATGCCGCGTGGCGGCAACTGCCCGAACCCCTTGCGGTGTGGAACACGTCCTTCACCGGCCGAGCCGCGGAGACAGGCACCGTCGCACGCGTCCTGGAGCGAGCGCGTGGTCGGGCCGGGGCCGTGATCGCGATCGGCGGCGAAGCGGGTGTCGGCAAGACGCGACTCGTCGCGCACGCATCCAAGGCCGCTTTCGAAGCGGGCGACGTTGTCGTCTTCGGACGCTGTTCGGAAGACCCGTCCGTCTCCTACCAGCCATTCGTCCATGCCCTGCGCGAACTCATCGACGCGATGCCATCGGAGTCGTTGGAAGCGTACGTCGGCACGTTTGGCGGTGACCTTTCGCGGCTAGTTCCTGCCCTGGGCCGCCGTGTCCCCTGGCTGCCGGCTCCGCGCACAACGGACCTCGAAACCGAACGTCACCTTCTCTTCGACGCGGTTGCCGGTCTGTTGCGTCATGTTGCGTCGTCGTCTCCGCTCGTCTTCGTCGTCGACGATGTGCAGTGGGCCGATCGCCCGACCCTGCAGCTCGCCCGCTATCTGCTCAACGAAACCGCAGGCGATGCCGTCACGTTCATGTTCACGTTCCGAGACGACGAGGTGGGCTCGAATCCTCCGCTGAACGATCTCCTTGCGGACCTGCGGCGAAGTTCATCCGCCACAGTCATTGCCCTGCACGGCCTCACGCAGAACGAACTGGCACCGCTCGTTGCCGCGATCGCCGACGCCAATCGAGAGTCGACGCGGGAGCTGACCCGGCGACTTCACGCCGAGACGGACGGCAACCCGCTGTTCACCGTTGAGCTGCTCCGCCACCTTGTCGAGTCCTATCAGGCCGAACCCAGTTCAGCGCGCACACTGCTCGACCTGGCACCCGTTGGACTTCCTGACAACGTCCGTGCCGTGATGAGGCGTCGTGTAGAGCGTCTCGGCGCGTCGGCCAGCCGGGTGCTCGGGATGGCGGCCGTGATCGGCCTGGACTTCGACCTCGACGTCCTTGCCGCGGCTGTCGATGCCGACCAGGGCGAGGTGCTCGATCTGCTTGAGCGGGCGGTTGGCGCTCACCTCGTGAAGGAGTCACCTGTGTCGGGGAGGTTCTCGTTCAACCATGGGCTCGTGGTGCACGCGCTGGATGAGCAGCTCTCGCCCACCCGTCGGGCTCGGGCGCATCTTCAGGTCGCAGCGGCGCTTCACGGCCTCTACGGCGATGGGATGGGCCCGCACCTGTCGGACCTCACGACCCACGTCCTCGCCGCCGGCAAGCTGGCAGATCCCGTCCGAGCGACCGCGCTTGCCCGCCGGGCAGGCGACCAAGCGCTCGCGCAGCTGGCACCTGATGAGGCCGTGCGCTGGTACGAGGCCGCGGCTCAGAACGTCCCCGCTGACGGGCTCGCAAGCGTGGAATTGCAGCTCGCCCTCGGCGTCGCTCAACGCGAGGCTGGCATCCCGGACTTTCGTGAGACGTTGATCGGTGCGGCGAACCGCGCACGGGATGCGGGTGCAGTCGACGTGTTCACCGCTGCCGCGCTCGGGCTCAATCGGGGCGATCGAGCGCGCACGCATTTCGTCGACGATGAACGCGTGGCGTTGCTCGAGTTCGCGGTCGACCTCCTCCGGTTGCGTTCCGACCCTCAGCTTGCCCGAGCGCTCGCGGTGCTCGCCCAAGAGCTCATCCATGACCACGACTGGCGTCGACGGATCGCGTTGAGCGACGAAGCATTGTCCATCGCTCGCGAGACGGGTGACGACCGGCTGCTCTGCGACGTGCTGCGTCTGCGTTTCGAGACGATTCGCCTTCCTGACACGCTCGCAACCCGCACTCGCGATGCCGCCGAGCTCGTCGAGATCGCCGGTCGTGCACATGACCCGCTCGCGTTGGCGTTCGGTCACGTCTGGTGTTCGCGTGTGGCGCTCGAGATGGGCGACATGAAAAGTCTCGACGAACATGCGGCGCAAGCCTGGAAGCTTCGCGGCCAGGTCCTCAATCCGTTCTTCCGTTGGAACATGTCGGCGCACTGGGTGTTCCGGGCGCTGATGCACGGTGACCTCGACGAGTCCGACCGGCTCGCCGAGGAGTGCCTTCAGGTCGCGCGCTCCTCGGGCCAGCCCGACGCCAACGTGGTTCGCGGGGATCAGCGGCTCACCAGTCTCAACGCTCGAGGTCGTATCAACGAGGAGCGCGAGCGCTACGAGCGGGCCCTCGCCAAGAATCCGCATCTCGCGGCCATCCGGGTGACGCTCGCGTTGGTCGCTGCCGAGGACGGCGACATTGACCGCGCCTCGGAGCTTCTTGACATCGATGTCGTGGATCGGTGGGTGAAGGTGCCACGCGACAACGCATGGTTGGCGTGTCTCTGGTACTCGGCGAGGGCGGCGACCGTCGCA
>JAYTFI010000088.1:0-1818 GCA_043734485.1 Acidimicrobiales bacterium
GGCGGTGTCTGCGCGCACTGGTCCATCGCGAGCTCACAGCGCGGCGCGAACCGGCAGCCGATCGCATCGCCCGCAACGAGGGGCGGAGACCCGGGGATCGGGCGGAGCCGTTGGTGGCTCCGATGGTCGAGACGGGGCACGAGATGCAGAAGCGCGGTCGTGTACGGATGTGTCGAGGTGGTGAGGATCGAGCGCACAGGTGCCCGTTCCACGATCTTGCCCGCGTACATCACCTGGGCCTCGTCGCATACGGCAGCGATGACGCCGATGTCGTGGCTGATGACCATCGTGGCCATGCCGGACTCACGGCGGAGATCGTCGAGCAGCGCCAGCACCTGTGCCTGCACGGTCGCATCGAGGGCCGTCGTGGCCTCGTCGGCGATCAGCAGCCTGGGCTCGCACGAGATGGCTATGGCGATCATGATCCGCTGACGCATGCCTCCGCTGAAGTGGTGCGGAAGGTCACGCGAACGCGGCCCGGCGTCCGGGATGCCGACCCGTTCCAGGAGTTCGATGGCGCGTTTGCGGGCCAACGTTCGCGATACGCCCTTGTGCAACGTGATCGCCTCGGCGATCTGGTCGCCGACGGGCATCACCGGATCGAGCGACGTGAGCGGATCTTGGAAGACCACGCCGATCTCACCACCGCGAACCTGGCGCAGATGGCGGCCGCCCGTCCGCAACAGGTCGACGCCGTCGAACATGATGCGTCCGGAGAGCCGGACCTTTGCGGTGATCGGGAACAACTGCAGGATCGCCATCGCGGTGACGGTCTTGCCGCTCCCCGATTCACCGACGACGCCGAGCGACTCGCCCGCATCGATCGAGAACGACACGCCGTCGACGGCACGCACCTCGCCGTGCGGGGTCATGAACGAGCAGCGGAGATCCTCGACCTCGAGCATGGGTCGTGCCGTCGAACTCATCGGGCCTCTCCGGAGGTGAATCGTCGGGCCAGGCCGTTGATGGCGAAGACCGTGAGGCCGGCGAACAGGCCCGGGAAGACGGACGGCCACCAGGCGACGGCCAGGTACTTCCGCCCGCTCGAGATGAGTAGACCCCACGTCGTGTCGTTGCCCTGCACACCGGCGCCGATGAATGAGAGGCCGGCCTCGGCCAGGATGACCTGACCGACGCTGATGGCGGTGAGAACGCCGACACGGCCGGCCAGATTGGGGAACAGGTGCCGCCACAGGATGCGGCGCCGAGAGCACCCGAGTGCGACCGACGCTTCGATGAACGGTGTGCCGCGGAGCTTCAGTGTCTCGGCCCGGATGAGGCGGGCGAACGTCGGCCACACGTAGGTCGGGAGCACGAAGATGAGGTTCCACACACTCGCCCCGAGCGACGACAGCAGGAGCAGGGCGATGAGGAACATCGGCATCGCCGTCTGCGCCTCGGTGAGGCGCATGATGATGCGGTCGGCACGGCCGCCCGCGTACCCGGCGAACATGCCGAGAACCACACCGAGCGACGCACCGATCACCGTGGCCATCGCCGCTATGAAGAGCGTGAGCCGCGCACCCTGGATCGTGCGCGACAACACGTCACGGCCGAGCTCGTCGGTACCGAGCAGATAGAGGCCGCGGGTGCCATGGGCGAGCGGGCGCAGGAAGCGTTCTTCGGGGATCTGCTCGGTCGGCGTGTACGGCGCGACGAGAGAAGCGAGAAGCGCGCAGGCGGCCATGAACGCGACGACGACGGCGGAGATCCACCAGCCGCGGGCGGAGATGCGTGAGCGGACCGACCGGTGTCCGAGTCGGGACGGGTCGGCGACGACGGCAACGCCCATCAGCTGACCTCCACTCTGTTCATGAT
>JAYTFI010000089.1:0-2905 GCA_043734485.1 Acidimicrobiales bacterium
ATGGACGAGGCCTACCGCAAGCATCACATGTGGGTGAAGCCGAAGCTGGAGCTGCTACCGAGCGAGTACTTCCGTCGGCAGGGTTTCGCCAGTTTCCAGGAAGACCGTGCCGGGCTCGACCTCGCTCGCGACTACAACCTCATCGACAATTTCCTATGGGCCAACGACTTCCCCCACCACGAGGGCTCCTGGCCGTACTCCGCGCAGGCGATCGAGCGCACGATGGGCAAGCTCGACGACTCTGAGCGGGCGAAGATCCTCGGTCTCAACACTGCCCGGATCTTCAACCTCCCGATCCCGGCGCGCTACCTCGGCCACAAGGATGCCGCGGCAACCTGATGCTGCGGCTGTCGGTGCGAAGTCCAAAAACCGTCACGCGTCGCGTCGCGCGAACGCGTCCAGAAGGTCACCCTCATGGACGATTGCGGCACCCACGCACCGGTCCGCGGCCCCATAGGTGAGGTAGATCTGGCCGTCGTCGAGCCGATGAACGCCCTGAACGAACACGACGTTGTCCACATCGCCGACGCGCTCCCACTCCATCTCCGGCTCGAGGAGCGGGTCGGGCAGCATCGATCGGACCTCCCCGTTCGCCGGGTCGAGCAATGCGGCCTTTATTATGTACACGCCATCGGACCTGCGCTCGTGGAAGAAGAGCAGCAGACCGGCCTCGCACACGATTGGCGGCGCGCCCGCTCCGACGCCGAGGCTTCCGGGCGTCGGCCGGATGATCGTGTGCTGCTGGATCTGGTCGAGGTGCGTCCGCCAGTAGAGGGCGTCGGCGCTCCAAAGGTGCTCCAGGTCGTCGAAGACTGCCACCTGCATGTCCGGATGGACGCGGTGCATCAGTGCGACGCGGCCGTCGCTGAGGTTGAACACGACGCCGTCCTTGTCGTGGATCCCTCCCGGGCCGAGGACGCACGCGCTCGACGGGTCGACCACGAGCCGGTCGCCGTCTTCGAGGAGGCGGTGGGCGCCGATCTGCCATGGGCGTCCACTGTCGGGATGCGGCAAGCGCGTGTATGTCATCACCAGATGATCTGCGCGCGTACCTCCTCCGATCGCGTTGCTACTCACCCGCTGAACCCTCGGATCTTCGATCGCATGGAATTCGTCGCCGTCACTGGCCAGCAGAACGTGGTCGAACGTGTACCTCAGACCGTCTTCGGACCGGAACAACAGGACATCACTCACGTAGTCGAGGAAGCGGGCCCCTTCCCCGGGGTTGCGCCGGTAGCCGTCACGGACGCCGCGTGCAAAGAGCTGGAAATGGCCGCCATGGTGCAAGAGTCCGGCGTTGAAGATCGGACCGTATCCCGGCGCCGCCCCCGGTTCTAGTAGAGGGCGGCTGCTGACGCGCCTCGCACGCGGACGTCGAGCCGTGAACATGGCGTTGGCGGACGCGGTCATGCATTCTCTTCGGAGTACAAACGCGCAAGGTGGATAGCGAATCGGAAAAAGACTCTGATGCTGCGGTTCCCCCTTGGTTGACGCCGCCCGCCTGGGTTGTCCGTGGCCGTGACCTTCGCCATCGGCCAGTCCGAGCGAAGATCCGTCGGCGGGTGAGATCCGCAACGCTCCATGCGGGAACCTGTTCGAGCAACGACGGATGGCGAGGTTGACCTGCCCGCCACGCACCCGGCTCCACGTGTCCGTGTGGTCCTCGACCGTGAATGTGACGCCGTTCGGTGTCGCGAGGATGGCGTCGAGGAGGGAATCGCCGAGCGCGGCACTGTCACCGGTGAAGCCCGCGGCCCGCACGGCCACCAGCGAGTGGGGTCCGTGAGGTAGGTATCGGACGACAGCTGTCGCGGCCGGATGAGCGGCGTGGTTTCGTCGACCCGCATGCGCTGGTACACCTCGTACGAGCGGAAGCCCGCCCCATTCGGTACACGCGGCTCAGTCACTGCGCACGCGCAGCCACAGCCCACGGATGGCACCCAGGCCGATGGGCGCGAGAGAAACACCATCGATGTCCTTCGGCATTCTCTCCACGTCGATTTCCAAGGAACACCCGCGCTCGCGGTGCACATCGCTCACGACCTGTGAGCCGATAGTGGTCTCCTGCTGCGAGATCCACGCCCCTGGGCAAAGGTGCGGGCCCACCCCGAAGGCCATGTGGCTGGCCTTGCCGTCTTTGCGGAAGCCACTGCGCAGGATCTTGCCCGTGTACAGATCATCGCGGAACAGCGCTCAGGCTCGGCGAAGACCCGTTCGTCGTGGTTGGCCGAGAAGTCCACCATGTTCATCAGCGAACCGGCCGGCACCTTCACGCCATGCGACTCCACGTCCCAAGTGTTGTGGCGAGGCTGCCCACCGATGGACCTCGAGTGGCGCAACATCTCGTGGAACGCCGCATCCCACAGTGATGCGGCCGTGAGCGAACCGCGTCGAGCTGGTCGGGGTGCTGCAGCAGCAGGTACCAGAGATTTAAGCTGGCCCCTCGGGTGGTCTCTCCCCCGCCGCCCACGATGAGGGCGATGTTGGAGGTGATCTCCTCGGTGGACAGCAGGTCGCCGTCAAGCCGGCTGGCGCAGAGCTCCGAGATGATGTCGGGACCGATGGGTTCACCGTCGTCGTCGAGCAGCATGGTCGGGCGCTGGGGTCGTTCGTCCACCAGGCTTTCGACGAAGTCCTCCAGATCCTGGCGGGCAGCGATGCCCTGGTGCGCCTCTCCGAACCGCCCAGTCCGTTCATCATCGAGGAGTACCAGTAGACGAACTGCGAGCGCGCCTCGTCGGGGAAACCCAGCACCTGGCACACCCACGCGAATGGGGAACTCGTTGGCGAAACCCCTTGCCGAGCTCCACCGAGAAGCCACCGCCATCGTCATGGTGCACTAGCGATCCTTGCGGCGCGGTGCCATCGAACCATTGCCCGATCATCTCTGCGGCCAGCCGTTTGA
>JAYTFI010000090.1:0-1762 GCA_043734485.1 Acidimicrobiales bacterium
TACATCCTTCTGCGCCATGCGCTGCGTCCGTCGAGCTTCACCCTGCTCACACTCGCCGGTATCAACCTCGGCGGGCTCATCGGCAATGCCTTCATAGTGGAGAACCTCTTCGCCCTCAACGGGCTCGGCCGCAAGGTCATCCAGGCGCTGTTCCAGCGCGACATCCCGGTCGTGCTGAGCGGCGTGATGATGATCACCTTCGTCTATGTCGTCACCAGCACCGTCGTCGATCTCCTCTACGGCGTGCTTGATCCCCGGGTGCGCCAATTGCGGGCCACATCCTGACGATCAGAATCGAGGACGCCGTGCAATGCAGCGAGGTCGCCACTGCGTTCCTGCTCGGCGTATCGGCCAAGCTCACCGGATGCTGACACCGTGCACTGGCCGGCGCGGTTGGGCCGCATCGCCGCGACCCGAGCACTTTGGGACACCTCCCTCCCGCACCTACGCCCGCCTGACCCGTCCACCCATCTGACGCCGCCGACCATCATGGCTAACCCACGCGAAATTCTCCCTTTTTCGAGATCACCTATATATCGCCGGGGAGTCGGGCGGGTCGCGATCCGGGTTTGTGAGTGCGATGGCGATGGGTCGGTGGTCACTGGATGTCTCGGGGCACGGCCCGGAAGCTGCCGGGTGTCGTGCCGGTCTCGCGGCGGAAGAACTTCACGAAGTTGGATGGTTCGGCGAAACCCAATTGGGCCGCGATGCTGGCAGCGGGTTCGGTGGTGTGGGCCAGGAGACGTTTGGCCTCCAGGACGATTCGTTCGACGAGCATTTCCTTGGCAGTGACGTCGCTCACCGCTTGCGTCGCTCGGTTCAGCGTCTTCTGTGAGCATCCGAGTTGTCGGACGTAGGGCGCGACGAGGTGCCAGCGTCGAAAATCGTTCTCGATGGCGGCGCGGTAGCTGCGCACGCGTTCGAGCGACAGTGGATCGATCAAGGATGCGACGGCTGATCGAGTGTGCGCGAAACGCAACCGGGTCATCAGGACCCGTGCTTCGAGCGCGAGCAGGGTGTTGAGGTCGTCGGGACCACCGTCGATGGACGCGTCGGACCGCATCCGAGCGAACAACTCGGTGATCGACGCTGTCAGCTCACCGTGGGTGCCCACATACGTAGGGAGGTTGTCCGTGGCTGCATCGGTGAGCTCGGAGCGAACGATCATCATGCCGCCGTCCCAGTCGCCGGGAGACCCAAAACGATGTACCTGGCCGGGACGGATCAGCAGGCAGGAACCGGCCGAGCAGCGGTAGGTCTCGAAGTCGACCGTGTGTTCGTAGCTGCCGGATCGCACGAAGATCATACAGAGGAAGTCGACTCGCTCGAAGCCTCGATCGTTCACGCGTACGACGCGTTCGCGGAGGTCGCTCGCGTCGATCAGTTCGACGTCGAAGCGATGTCCCTCCGGTGGACTGTATCGAACGGGTTTCACCACTTGCCCGATGTCCTGTTTCTACCACAATCGGACCACTCCTGACCTTGAGAGGACAGCGTCGGTTCCTTACGGTGAACACAAAGCTCAATCAGGGAGAACGGATCAACCATGGACATTCGAGGACTCGGCTACATCGGCGTCAACGTGAATGACGTTGGGGCATGGCGTTCATATGCAGAACTGCTGGGAACGATGGTTGTTCCGAGCGAGGGCGGCTTCAAGATCAGGATCGACGATCGACCTTTCCGGGTCGCCGTGCAACAGACCGACGCAATGGACGGGCTCGTATTCGCTGGATGGGAGCTGCCAAACGCCGCTGCGCTG
>JAYTFI010000091.1:0-2622 GCA_043734485.1 Acidimicrobiales bacterium
TCGGCCTGGCCCGGCTCACTGGACGATTGGAAAGTTCGCCCGCTTGCAGCGGGCAGATGCTCCGATCGTCGGCGCCACGTTAAGCCCCAGTTACCGGAAGACGTCGGTGCCGGCGAGGTAGCCGGGCTCGAGCAGCACCACGTCGGGCGCGGCGGCGGCGAGCGCATCGCGGATCGGCTGCATCTCCGTCGCCACGGAGAAGCCGGGCAGCCAATTGTCGTGGTGGCCGAGGATCACCCGCTTCGGGGCCAGCATCGTGACCTGCCGGGCGACGAACTCGGCGAGCGAGCCCTGGATCGGCTCGCCGTCGATGTTGCCCCGGCCGGCGGCAGCGATGATGGCGACATCGGGTGCGAGTTTCTCCATGACGCCGCTCCAGTGGCCGGACGTGTCCTGGAACAGCAACGTGCCTTCGGGCGTCTCGAACAGGAACACGAGCGCCCCGCCGTCGCCCCGGGTGCTGTGGCCGCCGAAGCCCTTGCTGATGTGCTCCGCCGCGGCAGGCCCAAGGCTGGTGAGGTGGCCGGTCAGCTTCGCCATGCGCGCCTGCTGCTCCTGCCAGGTGACGCCGAGATCGCCGAGGCACACCTCGCCGGACTGCGCCATCTGGGTGTGCGACCACACGCAGCTGTGCTGGCTCGGGTAGACGCTCACCTTGACCTCGCTGCCGAGGTCGACGGTCTCGCCACCGCCGACGCAGATCATGCGGTGGAGCGGCACGCCGGCCGCCTCCATCACCCGCACACTCTCGTAGCTGGCGATCAGCTTCGCCGACGTGTTGGCCAGGATGCGCTCGGCGCCCCACAGATGGTCGAAGTGCGAGTGCCCGACGACGATCCAGTCGCACTCGGTGACGCTGTCGGCGGTCAACCCCGTGCCCGCCGCGCCCTCGGCGCGGTCGATGTAGGCGTCGAGGAAGATCGTGAGGCCGGCGACCTTGAGGCGGAAGGTCGCGCAGCCGTACCAGTCGAGCGTTGCCGTCATGGCTCACGCCTCCGATGCGGGATCGAGGTGCACGAACAGGCACGTGCGCGCCTCGTTATCAACGTTGCGGCTGATGTGCCCCTGCCCGGTTGTGTCCTCCGCGAGCAGTATCGAACCCGGACCGAGCAGGCGCTTGTCGCCACTGCCGACCTCGATCTCGACCGAGCCGGTCAGGTTGACCACCAACTGACGACGTGGGGCCACGTGGTAATCGAGGTGGTAGTCGCCGCCCACCTCGCGGAACTGGACGCCACCGCCCGGCCAGCGCTTCGAGATGAGGCCCATCGCGCCGAGGTCGTCGAGCGGAACGGCGACGTCCTCGAAGTGCGATTGGCCGTCCGGTCCGGTGAAGACGCGCACGATGTCCATGCCGGAAACCTAACCGGGCATCCACTCCAAAACGCAGCCGACGTCAGGCCCCGTCGGCGGCGGCGAAGAGCGCAGCGATGTCGAGCTTCTTCATCCCGAACATCGCCTGCATGGCCCGCTGGCCCCGTTGCTTGTCGGGGTCGTTCAGCAGCGTCCACATCCCCCCCGGCTGACCCACCTGCCAGGACACGCCGTACCTGCCCTTCAGCCAACCGCACGGACCTTCCTCGCCTCCGTCGGTCAGCTTGGCCCAGTAGTAGTCGATCTCGTCCTGGTCGGCGCAGTTGATGTGCAGCGAGATGGCCTCGTCGAAGTGGAACTGCGGGCCACCGTTGATGATCGTGTACGCGGTGCCGTCGAGCACAAAATCGACGGTCATCACCGAACCGGCCGGACCCGGCGCACCCTCGGCGTAGTAGGACATCTGCGTGATCTTCGAGTTCGGGAAGATAGAGACGTAGACCTCAGCGGCCTCCTGGCCGTTGCTGTCGAATTTTCGCCTACGTGCTGTATATGCTTGCTGTATGTCGTCGACACGAACGCAGGTCTACCTGACCGAAGAGCAGCGTCGGCGCATCGACGCTGCTGCGTCAGCGGAAGGAGTGACGATGGCAGAGGTGATTCGCCGTGCGGTCGATGACTACCTCGGCGATGATGTCGATCCCTCCGCTGCCCTCGCAGCAACGTTCGGAGCTGATCCATCGGCTTCTGCCCCATCGCGCGACGAGTGGCGTCGTGGCTGACATCCTCGTCGACACCGATGTGTTCATCGACCACCTGCGTGGTGCGTCGGAGCTCCGGCCGGGACGACACCGGCTGCATTACTCAGTGATCACCAGGGCGGAGCTGTTTGCCGGGAACACCGCCACAGACCTCAGCGCGCAGCTCCTTGCCCCGTTTCGGGAGTTTCCGGTCGATCGTTTGATTGCCGAGCGGGCCGGGCGAGTAGCGCGGGAATTCGGCGTCCGACTGCCCGACGCCCTGATTGCTGCGACGGCGCTCGAACACGGCCTCACGCTCTCGACGAGGAACACGAAGGACTTCGGGCGGGTCCGGGGACTGCGCCTCCGCTCGCTCACCTGAGCTCAGGTGAGCTCAGCGTGCCTCGCGCTCCAGGACCGCGAGCCGGCTGGCCAGCTCGTCACGTTCGATGTAGCAGCTCTGCAGATGCCGCGCCCCGCCTGAGGAGAAACCGGTGCGGCCGTGCATCACGCGATGGTTGTCGACGATGTAGAGGTCGCCGGCGCCGAGTGCGAGGCGGAGCTGGTA
>JAYTFI010000092.1:0-1844 GCA_043734485.1 Acidimicrobiales bacterium
GTCCGCTGGCAGCACTACAAGATCAACATCGTCGACACGCCGGGCCACGCCGACTTCGGCGGCGAGGTCGAGCGCGGCCTGCACATCGTCGACGGCGTCCTCCTGTTGGTCGACGCGGCCGAGGGCCCGCTGCCGCAGACCCGCTACGTGCTGACCAAGGCGCTGGCCCGCCACCTCCCCGTGGTCGTGGTCGTCAACAAGGTCGATCGCCAGGACGCCCGGTCCGAAGAAGTGCTCGACGAGATCTACCAGCTCTTCTTCGACCTTGATGCCCACGACCACCACATCGACTTCCCGGTGATCTCCGCAGTCGCCCGCGAAGGCCTGTCGATGGTCGGCGTCGGCATGCCCGGACCCACCGACGACTTGACCGCCCTCTTCGAGGCCATCGTCAAGACCATCCCGGCACCGTCGGGCGATCCCGATGCGCCGCTGCAGGCCATCGTCAACAACCTCGACGCATCCGAGTACCTGGGTCGCCTCGCCGTCGGCCGGGTGCAGCAGGGCACCATGCGCAAGGGTGAGCTCGTCGCCGTCTGTGGCGCCGAGCCGGCCGAAGGCGTGCCGGGCGGCCTCATCAAGCGCAAGCTCGGTGGACTGATGGCCTTCGACGGCGTGAAGCGCGTCGAGGTCGATTCACTGCCGGCCGGTGACCTGTTCGTGGTAGCCGGGTTCCCGGAGATCGAGATCGGCGACACGCTGGCGGATGCCCTCGATCCGAAGCCGCTCGAACGCCTCACCGTCGACGAGCCGGTACTGGCCATGACGTTCGGTGTCAACACCGCCCCGACCGCGGGCAAGGACGGCAAGTTCCTCACCTCTCGCCATCTCCGTGAGCGTCTCGACCGCGAGATCCTCGGCAACGTGTCGATCCGGTTGCGGGATACGGATTCGCCCGAGGTCATCGAGGTTGCCGGGCGCGGCGAGCTGCAGCTGGCCGTGCTCATCGAGGCCATGCGGCGCGAGGGCTACGAGATGCAGGTCAGCCGGCCGGAGGTCATCACGAAGATGGTCGACGGCCATCGCCACGAGCCGTACGAAGAGGTCACCGTCGACGTGCCCGACGACTACGTGGGCGTGGTCACCCAGGCGATCGCGCCCCGCAAGGGCTCGATGACGGACATGCGCCCCGGCGACACGAACCGTACGATCCTGCAGTTCAACTGTCCGTCGCGCGGCCTGCTCGGCCTGCGCAGCGAGCTGCTCACCCAGACCCGCGGCACTGCGCTCATCAGCCAGCGCCATGCTGGCTTCGTCCCGTGGGTCGGCGATCTGCCGCACCGCCTCGGCGGAGCCATGATCAGCGATCGCGCCGGCGTCACCACCGGCTATGCCATGGACAACCTGCAGTCGCGTGGCACGTTCATCGTCGATCCGGGCGAAGAGGTCTACGAGGGCATGGTCGTGGGCGAGAACGCCCGTTCCGACGAGATGCTGATCAACGTGGTGCGGGAGAAGGCGAAGAACAACATCCGCACCCACAGCCACGACGACGCCGTGAAGCTGCCGCCGAAGCGGGAGATGACCCTGGAACTGGCCATCGAGTTCATCGCCGCCGACGAGCTGGTCGAGGTCACACCGTCCGCCATCCGGATCCGCAAGCGCCTCCTGCGGGAAGAAGATCGTCGGCGGACGCGCCGCTGAGCGTGCTCCTGGTCCTGGCGTCGCTCACGGTCTGCGCCGACCAGATCACGCGACGCTCATGGCGTGATCACGAGCCGGCCCGTTCGCGTTCGTAGGGTTCCCGTCATGCGAAAGCTGCTTCCCCTCGCCGTCTTCTCGCTCGTCGCGCTGCTCGGATCGCTGCCGCTATCGGGTCTGGATTCGCCGGCTACGGCGTCTGT
>JAYTFI010000093.1:0-5510 GCA_043734485.1 Acidimicrobiales bacterium
GGGCAGATTGCGACGTACCGCTGCTCCGACTGCCGTGACCGCTGGGACATCGTCGTCCCGGGCGGGCCCGACGACGACGAGGACGAGGCGGACGAGCGGGGCTGGTAGCCGCAAGCGGGCAGACCGTACGGCGACCGTGCTTCAACCGAGCGCGATGCGAAGCGCGACCACGAGCCCGATGATGCCTGCCGCCATCAACGTCCATTGCATCCAATGGGTCTGCGGATCCGACATGGCGACAGTCTGCCGTTCTGGCGTCGAAGTGCTTGCCGAACTGTGACATTTCACGCCGGATGAGGCGATCGGTGAGGGCTACCAGCGGCGCTGTGCCCGCCGTTCCTCCACGACCCGCACCCACGCGCCGGTCTGCATCGACCGATAGGCCGCATCGATGACCGCGACCGACGCCTGCGCGTCGTCCACATCGATCAGCGGCGTCTTCCCGTAACGCAGCGCTTCGGCGAAGTCGGTGAGCTTGCGGGCGAACGCCTCACCCTCGTTGTATCCGTGACCGAATGACTCCCAGCCGTTGCCGCGATCGATTTCGGCGCCGTACCAGCCGAGCCGCAGCGAGCCCTTCGTGCCGTCGAGCGTCACGAACCACGGCGATCCCGAATGCAGGCTCCACGACAGGTCGATGGTGCCGGTGGCGCCTGCATCTGTACGGAACAAGATCTGCGCGGTGTCCTCCACGGGCAGCCCTTGGACGCGCCGGGTCTCCACTGCGATGACGTGGCGAATCGGGCCGAGGAGGTACCGGGCGATGTCGACCGAATGGGTACCCTCATCGATGATGACGCCGCCGCCTGATAGCTCGGGCCGGGCGTTCCAGCGGCCCCGCATGTCTTGCGGCTTCGTGAACGCGTTGCGGAACAGCACGATCTCCCCGAGGTCCCCGGAGTCGATGATGCGCTTGGCTTCGAGGACGTCCTCGGCGTAGCGGAACTTGCTTGCCATCATGAGGAGCTGCTCGTTGCGCTGGGCCGCGTCGAACATCATGTGCAGGCCCGGACGGTTCGGTGCGATGGGCTTCTCGCACAGCACGGCGAGGTCGGCGTCGAGCGCAGCGGCCGCGATCGGCGCGTGGGTTACCGGCGGGGTGGCGAGGATGATGGCGTCGAGGCCGAGCGTGGCCTGCTGCTCGAGGAGCGCGTGGATGTCGGAGAAGGTCGGCGCGCCCGACGTCGCCGCAGCGGTGATGCGAGCCGGATCGGTGTCGACGACGGCGACAAGCTCTGCTTCGACCCGGCCGTTGGCGAAGACGTCCAGGTAGGCCTGTCCGCTCCGACCCGCGCCGACCAGGGCAAGGCGCGGGGGCGCGCCGGTCACCCTCGTCATGCTTTTGCCCTCGACAGCTCGTGATTGCACATCGTTCTCCAGCTCAAGCGCGGTCCATGAGACTCAACACCGCCAAGATCGGCGTCCGATGACGCGGACTTGACGATCGTGTGATGGGCCGCGCGCACACGCAGACGCCTTCACTCAACTCTTGAACAGGAACTTTGCCTCCTCCGGGTCGACGAACAGCTCGATCTCGTCCCGCAGCTCCGGGTTAGCGGCAAGTTCCGGGTCGTCGGTCACGATGGCGATAGCCACCCGGCGGGCCTCCAGTACGAGGTTCTTGTCCCGTCGCAACGAGGCGAGTTTGAGATCGGTGCGCCCTTTCTGCCTGGTCCCGAGGATGGTCCCCTCGCCCCGCAGCTCGAGGTCGATCTCGGCCAACTCGAACCCGTCGGTCGACTTCTCCACCGCGGCCAGCCGCTCGATGCCATCCGGCGTGTTCGGCTCGCCGAGCAGGTAGCAGAAGCTCACGTGCGCGCCGCGGCCGACGCGACCTCGGAGCTGATGCAACTGCGCGATGCCGAAGCGATCGGCGTCCTGGATCACCATCACCGTCGCGTTGGGGACATCGACGCCGACCTCGATGACGGTCGTGGCCACGAGCACGTCGAGTTTGCGGGCCCGGAAGTCGTTCATCACCGACTCCTTCTGCGCGCTCGGCATCTGTCCGTGCAGCAGGCCGAGTCGGAGCCCGTGGAGGTGCCCGCCGCTCAGCTCCTCGTAGGTCTCGACCGCCGACTTGGCCTGGATCTTCTCGGACTCCTCGACCAGCGGGCAGACAACGTAGGCCTGCCGCCCTTCGACCACCTGTTCGCGAACGTGCGTGTAGGCCGCGATCTCTTCCGTCTCCGAGCGAGCCCAATGCGTAACGATCGGCGTGCGGCCGGGCGGAAGCTCGTCGAGGATCGTGGAGTCGAGGTCGCCGTAGACCGTCATGGCCGCAGTGCGCGGGATCGGCGTGGCCGTCATGACGAGCACGTCGGGGTCGCGGCCGCCGCTCTTCGCCTTGAGCGCGGCCCTCTGCTCGACGCCGAAGCGGTGCTGCTCGTCGATGACCACCATGGCCAGGTCGTGGAACGTGACGCCCTCGCTGATGAGCGCGTGGGTGCCGATGAGCAGGTCGACCGTACCGTTGCTCAGCGCGCTGAACAGTTCGCGTCGCTCGGCCGCCGTGGTCTTGTTGGTGAGCAGCTTCACCGTGACCGGCCGTTCGCCCATGAGGTTGTCCGGCTCGAGGACGGTGAGGCCAGCGTTCGCGATGAGCTCGCGGAGGCCGACGTAGTGCTGCTCGGCCAGCACCTCGGTGGGTGCCATGAGGGCCGACTGGTGCCCGCCCTGGATGGCGATGAGCGCAGCGGTGACGGCGACGAGCGTCTTGCCCGAGCCCACGTCGCCCTGTAGGAGCCGGTGCATCGGGTGAGGCGAGGCCATATCCGCGGCGATGGCGCCGATCGCGCGCTGCTGCGCAGCAGTGAGCGCGAACGGCAGGGCCTTATGGAACTGGCTCACCAGCGGCCCGTGCCCGGGTTGCGCCGCCGATTCGTGGACGACGCCTTGCGCGTCGCGTTCCACGGCCCGCTTGCGCATGACGAGCACGAGCTGAAGGCGCAGGAGCTCGTCGAAGGCGAGTCGTTTGCGAGCGGCCTGCGCTGCCCCCATCGACTCGGGCAAGTGGATCTGGCGCATGGCCCACGTGCGGGGCACGACATCGAGCTCGTGGGCCCAGCGTTCGGGCAGCGGCTCGGCGAAGTCGCCGGCCCGCTCCAACGCCTCCTCGATCCACTCTCCCAATTCCCATGTGGTGAGGCCGGACTTCTCGGACTGCGGGTAGAGCGGCACGATCTTGCCAGTGCGGTTGCCGACCAGATCGACGACAGGGTTCGTCATCTTTCGGGTGCCGTTGAAGACATCGACCTTCCCGAACATGGCGATCTCCGTGCCCGCCGGCAGTTGCTTCGCCCGCCACGGCTGGTTGAAGAACGTGGCCTTGAGGTAGCCCGAGCCGTCGAACACGTCGATCTCGGTCATGCTGCGGTTGTTGCGGGTGCGCCTGGCCTCGGCCCGCTTCACCGTGCCCAGTACAAGCGCCTCCTCGCCGACCTTCAGCTCACGGATGGCCACCTGCGCGGTGCGATCGAGGTAGCGGCGGGGGTAGTGGGTTATCAGGTCGAGGACGGTCTCGATGCCCATCTCCTTGAGGCCTTCCAGGCGTTTCGGGCCAACGCGTTCGAGCTTGGCGACGCTGAGTTGCGCGAGCTGTCGGAGACGACGGGCCATGTCGGCACGGTAGCGGGGCGGTGTGACAGTCCCGGATGCGCGGCCCGCGATTTCGAGCGGGTCAGACGACGGTACGCGCCCCTGCGCATGACCCAATCTGAGGCGATCAAGTCTCGTCGGCCGTCGGTCGACGTTGTGGCTATGGACGTGGACCACCGCGGTCGACCCGACGCGCCCGACAGGCGGGGATTCACGGACGACCGGCGCTCCGGGGACCGCCGTGCGGGTGGGCTGGGTCGCCGGGACCGCGAGCGCCGCTCCGATCGGAACGCGGGCGTGCTCGGATTCGGCGCGGTGATCATCTGCTCGATCGCGGTCGGGCTGGCGCTGTGGGCGTCGACCCACACACCAGTGGTCTCGGCGCCGAGCACAGCCTGCCGCGACGGCATCGGCGGCCAGTTCATCCGTCACCGTCAGCTCAGCTTCCTCTGGCTCCCCGCCGTCGCGCTCGCCTCGGTCGGCCTGGCGTTGCCGAGCGCTCGTCGCCGACCGGTCGCCGTGCTCATCCTGTGCGGCGCGTTCGCCGGCCTCGCCGTTGCTGCGGTGCTGCGGCTCGACAGCTGGGTCGACGGGCTCTGCCTGGTCTGAACGGTGGCCAGGAACAGAACGGTTTCGCGCCGTCCGGCGAAGTAGCGAATGCCTGCATCGCTTTCGCTCCAACCGGCGCGAAACCGACCCGCGCTACGGTCGAAACATGTGCCGAAACATCACGATCCTGCGGGGTCTCCAGCCATCTGCGACCGCAGAGGAGATCGAGGCCGCGGCCCGTCAGTACATCCGCAAGGTCAGCGGAGTGCAGGGGACCTCGTCCGCGACCGCGACGGCCTTCGAGCGCGCCGTGAAGACCGTGGCGATGGCGACCGCTGCGCTGCTCGCCGAGCTCCCGCCCCGCCAGCAGCCGCCGACTACGGTCCCGCCGCTCCGCCGCCCTGAGGTGCGGGCGCGTATCGCCTCTAGGGCGGGCCGGATCGAGTGACCAAGGCGGTCGCCGAACCTCAGCAGTCGATCGCGGCTCGCATCGCTCCGCACAGCTCGCCGAGGCGACCCACACTCAGCATTCCCATGCGCCGGGTGAGCATCGCCTTCGGGAAGGTCAGCACATTGTCGAACGCCGCGGCGCACTCGAACCGCAGCCCCTCGGCCCGCGACAGCGGAATCTCACTGCGAATGCCGCGGACCGAACGCGTCACCGGAGCAACGAGGACGGCGTTCAGCACGGGAATGGCTTCATCCCGGCTCAGGACGAGGAATGGCCGACCCTTCTGATCCGGCGCCTCGCCCCACCAGAGCTCGCCGCGACGGGGATCACTCACCAGGGTTCTTCGGCGATCGCCGCGAGTGCAGCCGCGGTCGCGCTCCGCACGAGGTCCTCGTCCTGCGGTGTGCTCCGGTAGGAATCGGCGATCGATCGCCCAATCGCGGCCCGTTCGGACTGGTCGAGCCAAAGCACGAGCGCGCGGCGAATGGCTTCGGCCCTGCTGTCGGCGAAACCCCGCGCCACCCCGTCGTCGAGCGCGTCGGCAAGCGAATTCGGCAATCGAACTGCTATCTGAACCGACATGCAAAAAGCATACCAGTGGCTACTCGATCCCGAACAGGTAGGGATAGAGCGGCTGCCCTCCGTGGTGCACCTCGGCCGTGACACCGGGACGGTGGTCGGCCAGCCATTCCGTGATCGTGCGGGTGGACGCGGCCGACGAGCCCTCGCCCTCGATGACGGTGACGATCTCGTGATCGTCGGTGACGAGCTTGGCCAGGAGTGCCGTTGCGGCCTCGGCCAGACCGGACGCCACCACGACGATGCCGCCGTCGCGGGTGAGCCCCAGGTGGTCGCCCTCGCCGATCGGTCCGGCCTCACACGTCGACTCCCGCACCGCGACGGTGATCTCCCC
>JAYTFI010000094.1:0-2169 GCA_043734485.1 Acidimicrobiales bacterium
CGATCTGGGCGAGTTCGCAGCACCTCGGCAAAATATTGTTCTGTGCGAATGTTATGTGTCGTTGAAGTGCGCGATTACAGCGAGCCGGCGGATCGTGCACCGTCGGCGTGTGGGTTCGGGTTGTCAGCGCCGGCTTGTGTGCGGAGCGCCTGACCGCAGTGTCGTCGGTCAGGCGGGCGCGGGGAGCAGGAGGCAGAGCGGGTCGGGCAACTCCAGCCGCAGGGCTGACATCCCGCTCGAGGTCATCCGATGTACGGCACGTCACGCCTCCAGAGGCCGTGACGTGCTGTACTTCGATCCGCTGAGATCGGTCCGGCCCTCTCCGGGCGTTCTAGTCTCGGCGGAATGAAGTTTGGACTGACATCGACCAACAGCGGCATGGGAGCATCACGCGCCGGCGCGCGGCAGATGGCGATGCTCGCCGAGGAGCTCGGCTTCGAATCACTGTGGACCGTCGAGCACGTTGTGGTGCCGAGTGGTTACGTGTCGGAGTATCCCTACGACGAGAGCGGCAAGATGGCCGGCGGGCTCGAAGTGTTCGACCTTGCCGATCCGCTCATCTGGCTGGCATATGTGGCCGCGGTGACGGATCGGATCAAATTGGCCACAGGGGTGCTCATCCTGCCGCAGCGGAACCCGGTGATCACTGCCAAGGCCGTCGCCACACTCGACGTCTTGAGCGGCGGTCGCGTGATGCTCGGGGTGGGCGTCGGCTGGCTGGAGGAGGAGTTCAACGCGCTGGGCGTGCCGTTCCACGATCGTGGCTCGCGGCTCGACGACTCGATCGAGGCGATGCGCGCGCTATGGGCCAATGAGAAGGCGACCGTGCACAACGACCACGTGTCGTTCGAGAACTGCATCAGCCGCCCGGCCCCGGTGAACGGGACGGTGCCGATCGTGATCGGCGGGCAGACGCCTCCGGCCATCCGGCGGGCGGGCAGGCTCGGCGACGGGTTCTTTCCGGTCGGAAACAACGTCGACGAAGTCGGCCCAGCGATCGAGCTCATGCGACGTTCGGCCGAAGACGCCGGTCGCGATCCCATCTCGATCGAGATCACTGCGGGGGCATGGGTTCCCGACGTCGACGAGCTGTTCCGGCGTGTCGACGCGTTCGCCCAGCTCGGCGTCGCCCGCGTGGTGATCGCGCCGCGTCGTGAAGAGAAGCTGCGGGTTCTCGCTGGCCAGCTCAACGATCGCTTCGGCATGGGGGGGTGATGTCTCGAGGCGGGCCGGTTCGCAGGCAGCCAGGCCTTGTCCGCGTGATTGATCCCAAGGTCTGTCGTTCGACGCTCGTGCAAGGTACGAGTGCGGAGACGGCGACGACCAACGACGATGCGGATGCAACGAAGCGCGGCGGATCAGGCCCGCCGCCCGAACCTGATGCGACGGAAGACGACGATCGGGCGCCGCTGCCCATCTTGTTGGGCTCGCGGGCACGCTGCCAGAGAACACGCCGGGCCAGCCGATCTCATCGCCCGATCAACCTCACTTGGGGAGAGGTGAGCCGAGACAACGAGTTCGAGATGTCCGACGGGCCAAGCTGACGCTGAAACGGATCGACGAGGGCGTGGTGGGATCGGCGCTCGATGTCGGTCGTCTCCTCGCCAAAGTAGACCTGACCGGCGACGATGGCGGCCCACGATGCGCCAGGGTGGACTCCTGCCATTGAGTGGTCAGTCCCAGCGAGGTGACCGCAGCCAGCTTCCACCTATTGTGCCGGGTAGGAGGCGGGTGCCGATGCGCCGAAATGCGTCGAGCAACCGAACATCGGGACTGCGAATCTGCGCCGCTGTTATGAGCGGCGCTTGTAGAGCACTCAAGCCTGCTCGGATTCGCGGGAACCGTTCGGGTACCGCGGTGGCTGTCCAGCGCTGACGCGCCGATCTGGCGCGTTGCCGAGTCCGGGAACGGGCGTCGTTCTGCGTCGCGCATTCTTTGCGGAGGTACCCCGCTCGTGCAGTCGCCGTCGGTCGCACGCTCCGCTGACCCGACAGTAGCTCCATCTCCGCTATTGACAGCAACACTCTCGATATGAGAGTATAACTCTCACAATGTGAGGACAACCCAAGGAGACATGCCATGAAGACGATGACTTGCAGCCAACTCGGAGGAGCGTGTGAGCTCCCCCTCGTCGGCGAGGACTCGAACGAGATCATCAGGGCCCAGGAC
>JAYTFI010000095.1:0-1537 GCA_043734485.1 Acidimicrobiales bacterium
TCCTCCGGACCTTCGATGACGGCCAGGACGGCCGGACCGCGGGTGATGAACTCGACGAGCGAGGGGAAGAACGCCTTGCCCTCGTGCTCCGCGTAGTGCGTGCGAGCGGTGGTCTCGTCGATGGTGCGCAGCTCGACACGCACAAGGCGCAGGTTGCGGCGCTCGAAGCGGGCGAGGATCTCGCCGACGAGACCGCGCTCGACGGCATCAGGCTTGCAGATGATGAAGGTCTGGTCCATAGGAGCCGACGATGCTACCGGGCAAAACAAACAGTCGGTACGGACCGGCCCAGCGAAGCTCAGACGGCTTTGCACGCCCCGAAGCCGCTGAGGAAGCCGGTGCGGACGGACTTCACCCGTTCGAACGCGCCGCCCAGGCCAGGCAGCCGGATCAGCGTCGTCAGCGCCTCGTCGAGATCGCCCGGGGACAGCGATGTCTCGCCCGTCGTCCGCGCGTTGAGGACGCCGGCCCAACTGCCTGCGAAGCACTCCGCCTGCAGTTCGGCCGCCTTGGAGGTGCTGCTGACCGGCAGGCCGAGCTTCTGCTGTGCCAGTGCGGCCCATCCGAGGACGAGCCCGAAGGAGACGCCGAAGTCGCCGGTTGCGTTGTAGAGACGCTCGATACGGGTCGTGTCGAAGGCCACGAGCGGCTGGCCGTCGGTATCCGCGGGGCACACCACCACGAGGTCTTCGGCCACGGAGACCGCCGACGGACACGCCTTGACGAACGCCAGTTGGCTCGCCTCGACACCCTGCACGCGCGTCAGCGCCGGGAAGCCCGGGATGTTCGCGGCGAACTGCGCATTGGCGGTCTGCACGGTGATGTCGATCGCCGCATTGATTGCGACGTTGCCGCCGGAATCGGCTTCGCCGACGGTGAAGTCGCGGGCCGTGACGATCGGGGGCTTCGTCGTGAAGGCCGCGCAGCGCGACGTGCCTTCCTCGAAGCCGCTCTGGAAGGCGTTCACCCGATCGAAGCCGTTGCCATGCGCACCGGGCGTTCCGGCTCCGATGCCGGGCTGGTCACGGAAGGCGAGGATGGCCTGCACGGCGTCGTCGAGCGACCCGGCTTCGAGCTTCACCAGCGGTGACCTGCCCGCGGTGACCCGGGCCAGCCATGCACCGGAGAAGCAGTCCGCCTGCAGCTCGGCATAGACCGACCCAAGGCGGGTCGAGGTGCGGGCCTGGATGGCATGGCCCATTTCGTGGGCGAGCACGGTGGCAAGGCCGACCTCGCCGAAGTCGGCGTAGATCTCGGGGAAGAGGCTCTGATCGTCGAAGGCGATGTAGTCGCCGCCACGGCAGTAGAACGCGTTGTCGGCGATGTCGGTGTACCGAGTGGGGCGGCGGCCACCACAACTCGGCGGCAGCGACGATTCTGTGTACGCGTAGTAACTGCTCAGCGGTGCGAAGGCCTTCCTGTATACCCGGGGCATCTCCACCGACCAGAACGCGTCGAGGTCGGACGCGACGCTCTTCAAGGTGGTCGCGTATGGGCCGGCGATCGTCGGGAACGGGCTGTGCGCCGATTGCTTCGT
>JAYTFI010000096.1:0-5074 GCA_043734485.1 Acidimicrobiales bacterium
GAGGGCGTTGAGTTTGGTGTTGAACGCCTGATCGACCTCATCGACCAGAACGCGTCAGAGCTGCTTCGGCCACAACAGATCCTTCAGACGCTCCTTCACGGAATCCGCAACCACCTCAAAGGGGATCCTCGTGACGACGCTACGTTCGTGCTCATCCAATGGGAGGGTCAACGTGGCGGGTCGGCGTAGAGCTGAACCGCACTTCGATCCAGTCGCATCAAGTCGCTCATTCGTTGACTTGAACGAAGAAGACCGCCGATGATCCGTCCGGATCGGCGTTTGTCTTGGTCGGTGCGTCGCACGACCGCTTCACTCGTTCCGCCGCGTCACTCGTTCCACAGTGTGGTCTTGTAGTTCTCCTCGAGCATCGCCTGCGTTTTCACGCCACCCTCGTCGCCCGGGAACCCCGCATGGCTAACGATCATGCAGGCCGCCGTGGGTAGCCCAGAGGTGTCGGGCCAGCCTGCGCGGTCCCAGAGGCTGGAGCGGCGGATCGCTTTGCCGCAGTGGATGAACACCTCGTGCGTCTCCACCACGACAGCGACCTTGGGGAGCTTGCCGTCGATGGCCACTGCTCCCTGCACGTCGTCGTCGAGCACGACGGAACCGATGCCGTTCACGCGCAGCGTCTCCTCCATGCCCGGCACGAAGAAGATGAGCCCGACGCGCGGGTCGCGGACGATGTTGCGGAAGCCGTCGATGCGGTTGTTGCCAGGCAGCTCGCCGAACGCGAGATGGTGGGCGTCGAGCCGCTTCACGAATCCCGCCGGCCCGCCCTTCGGTGACGTGTCACCCGTCCCGTCCGGGTTCGTGGTGCCGATGACGAAGAACGGGGAGTGGGCGAGGAAGGAGGCGCAGTGATCGTCGAGGTGGTCGATCTCCTTCGCGACCGCACCACCGCTCGGTTTGCGGAAGATGGCGCGGAGCTCGTCCTCGCTGGTGATGCGCTGGGTGAAGTCCATGGGCGCAGCATCGCACGGGGGTGTCACGGTGAACCCAAACGCCGAGCCCGGCGGCCGCTTCGTGAGCTCGGGTGGGTTGCGCGACCCGAGCCTGTAGCCTCGGCGACCGTGTCAGGGACCTACTGGATCGAGACCTTGGGCTGTCCCAAGAACCAGGTCGACTCCGACAAGCTCGTCGGCACGCTGCTCGCCGATGGCATGGTGCAAGCCCGATCGGCGGGCCAGGCCGACCTCGTCGTCGTCAACACCTGCGCGTTCATCGAGGCGGCGCGCGAGGAGTCCGTCAACGTCGTACTGGGCTTGGCCGACGGTCGCAAGGACGGGTCGCGCATCGTCGTCACCGGCTGCATGGCCGAGCGCTACGGCGACGAACTGGCGGCTGCGCTCCCCGAGGTCGACGCCGTCGTGGGGTTCGGGGTGCCGGTGTTGCTAGGGGCGAAGCCGGTCGCGGTGCCACAGATCGCGGGCGTACCCATCGCACTCGGACGCAAGTCAGCTCTCGAACGCAAGCCAGTGGCCGCGGCCGAACGCGCCATCCCGAGTCTTGACCTCCTCAACCTGCCTCGCCCGCCGAGTAGCTCCCCGTGGGCCTACGTGAAGATTGCTGAGGGATGCGACCGCAACTGCGGGTTCTGCGCGATCCCGTCGTTCCGCGGCCCGCAGCGTTCGCGCGCGGTCGCGTCGATCTTGGACGAAGTCGACGCGCTCGGAGCCAAGGAGATCGTGCTCGTCGCCCAAGATCTCGCCTCCTACGGCAAGGACCGACCCGGCGAGCTCGGCGCCGGTTCCATCGTCGGTTTGGTCGACGCCGTGGCCGCCCGAGTGGCCCGCACACGCTTGCTCTACCTGTACCCGAGCGACCTCAGCGATGCGCTCATAGATGCGATCCTGAAAACCGGCGTCGCCTATTTCGACCTCTCGCTCCAGCATGTGTCAAAGCCGCTGCTGCGGCGCATGCGCCGGTGGGGCGACGGCGACCGATTCCTCCGGCGCATCGAGGCCATCCGGGGCGTCGAGCCCGCCGCTGCGTTCCGCTCGAACTTCATCGTCGGTTACCCCGGTGAGACCGAGGCCGACCAGGATCAGCTCCTCGCCTTCGTCGAAGCCGCGCAACTCGACTGGTGCGGCTTCTTCGCCTACTCCGCCGAAGAAGGTACGTACGCATATGGCATGGATGGTGTCGTCGACGCCCACCTCGCCGGTGAGCGACTCGCGGAGCTCACGGAGCTGCAGGATTCGATTACGGCGAAGCGCCGATCAAACCTCATCGGTGAGGTGATCGAAGTGCTGGTCGACGCCCCCGGCGAGGGACGCAGCCATCGTGAGGCACCGGAGATCGACGGCGTCGTCCAACTACCCGAGGACCTGGCCGTCGGGTCGTTCCAGACCGTGCGCGTGACGGCAGCCGAAGGGCCAGACCTCATCGCTGAGCTGGTGCGGTGACCCTGATCCGGCCCGAGTCGGCGCCGGTCTTCGGGCCGACTGCATTGCTCACGCCGGCCAACGGGCTCACGTTCGCCCGCATCGCGGCCACGCCAGTGATGCTGCTGCTCGTGCTACAGCGCAGCCTCGACGCTCCCACGTTCGCTATGTGGGTGCTGTTGTGCTCGACCGACGGTGCCGATGGGTTTCTGGCCCGTCGCTACGGCGTCACCCGCTCCGGCGCGTTTCTCGACCCGCTGGCCGACAAGTTCCTGGTCCTCGGCGGCATGTCTGCACTCGTCTGGAAGCACGTGTTCGTCTGGCCGTTCGTGGCGATCATCGCCGTGCGCGAGATCGGTATGAGCATCTACCGGTCCGTGGCCGGGAGCCATGGCGTGTCGATCCCGGCGTCGAAATGGGCGAAGTGGAAGACGTTCGTGCAGCAGCTTGCCGTCGGCTTCGCGATCATGCCGTGGGTGGGCGAGCACGCCGATTGGGTGGGCAAGAGCCTGCTGGTGCTGGCGACGGTCCTCACCGTCTGGACCGGGTTGCAGTACCTCGAATCGGCCCGCCGCCGCACAGCCTCGCCCGGCTGACACTGTTTCCCGTCAGTCGCGTAGTCGGGCGGCCAAAGCCACCTTCGCTGCGGGCCAGTCTTCGGCCAGCAGGGCGTACGTCACGGTGTGCCGTATCGCGCCATCGTAGGCGTACATATGGTTCCGCAGAATCCCTTCGAATCTTGCTCCGACCCGCTCGATGTTCGCCCGAGACCGGATGTTGCGCTCGTCAGTCCGCAGCGTCACCCGCAGGCACTCCCACGTCTCGAATGCGTGGGCGAGCATCAGCAGCTTGGCTTCCGTGTTGACGCTCGTTCGCTGCGCCGCCGAGTTGAGCCATGTGGAGCCGATCTCGACGGCTTCAGGCGTCGTCCGGTCGCTCACCGACGCGGGCTTGGGGAGGGGGATTGGCCATGCCCAGTACTCGACGTTCATGAACCTTGTCGAGCCGACCACGGTGCCGGGTCCATCGGCGTCGAGGCGGACGGTCGCGAAGGGCAGCGCCGTTCCCGCTGCCCGTGCGGCGAGCGCAACTTCGACGTAGGTGCGAACGGCGGCGTCGTTCGCCTCGGGAACCCAGGTCAGCCCGAACGTGTCGCGCAGCCCACCCGCCGCGGCAACTAGCGCCGGGATGTGGTCGAGCGACAGCGGCTCCAGGCGGACGCAGCGTCCGGAGAGCGTGACGGCATCGAGCGGTTCGGGCACGGTGCCAAACGCTATCGGTGTGCCGGGCCGACCGTGCGCTACTTCTTCTTGGCCTTCGGTGGTGTGTAACGCTTCGAGGCGGCCGCGATCGAACGGCCGGTGCTGTCGGCGGTGGCCGTCTCGTTGCCCTTCGCCTTGCGGGACCGTCGGGCCACCGAACGTGGGTCGACGCCGTAATTGCCACTCTGGATGTGCTCGTCGATCTTCTTCTTGCGATCGCCGCTGATGCGGAACGTGAAGAACAACATGACGGCGAACAGCGGCACCGCGGCGATCACGTACTTGCCCCAGGCCGGACCGTAGACGCACAGCAGCGCGGCGATACCAGCAACGAGGCGGTTCGAGAAACGGGCAGCGGCCACGAGCGCGGCTGCGAGGGCCAGGCTGACGCCGAGCTTCCACAGCTGATCAGCAGCGAACTGGTGCAGCTTGTACTGGATCAGCGTGACGGAGACGGCGACATAGGCGGCGAGGACGTAGCAGCCGTTGCGCTCAATCGGCCGCAACGCGTTGACCGCCTTGTTTTCCTCCTTGGTGAGGAAGACGCGGGGCCGGGGCGTGCGGACAGGCCGCGCCCTTTTGGGTTTCGAAGGACGGAGCAGCGACACGAGAAGGAGAGGCTAGTAGTCCCACCCGGGGACCCTTGCGGGCTGACTTGCGGTCATGATCCCGGCCCGAACCAACGAGCGTGGGCGATGTCGACACGGTCGCCACTCGGCTTCATGGGGGTGCCTTCATCGTGGAGGTGTCGCAACTGGCGGGCCGCCACCTGGGGAGCGGGCGTTCCGTCAGCCCGCAGAACGCGCCACCAGGGGACCTCTGCGCCCCGTGTCGACATCACCTTGGCCACTCGCCGGGGCCCACCGCCGCCGAGGTACTCCGCGATGTCGCCGTAGGCCATCACCCGTCCGGACGGGATCGTGTCGACGACGTCGAGGACCCGCCGGGCGAAATCGATAGCTACGTCCGACGCGTTTTGGGCCGACGCGTCTTGGGCCGTGTGGTGGGCCCGTGTGTCGGAATGCGAGGGTTGGCGGGGGCGGATGGCCGTCACGCACGCAGGGTACGTCTGACAGGATCGGCCCATGCGCTGCGAAGTGGTTGCCATCGGAACCGAGCTCCTCTTGGGGCAGATCGTCGACACGAACTCGTCCTGGATGGGTGAGCATCTGGCCGCTGCCGGGATCGACTCGCATTTCCAGACCAAGGTCGGCGACAACCTCGCCCGAATCATAAGCGCGCTTGAGATCGCGCTGTCCCGAAGCGACGCGGTCATCTGCTGCGGCGGCCTCGGCCCCACGCAGGATGACATCACGCGAGAAGCGATCGCCGCGGTGATGGGGACTGACCTGCGACGTGATCCCGCCATCGTCGAGGTCATCCGTACGATGTTCGAAGCCCGCGGCCGGGTGATGAGCGACAACAACG
>JAYTFI010000097.1:0-6231 GCA_043734485.1 Acidimicrobiales bacterium
ACGACCCGCCAACACCGACCACCGCAAAAACCAACTCATCCAACAACTCCTCGACCTCGGCTACCAAGTCACCCTCAACAAAGCCGCCTAACACCTCGCAACACCACAAGGCTGATTCTCTTCAGGCCCGGTCGATGCTCGTGATCATTGCGTTCCGTTCGCTCGAGGTGGCCGGCGGTTCAAGGGGCCCGTCAGGGCAGCGGCTTCGGACTCTCCCACAGACCCTGTTCTTGTCCTGCGGAACGCTTCAATCGTTACTCATCGACGACTCGCTTGCATCGAAAGTTTCAAGGGTTGATCATCGAGACGGTTGGAGGGCGATGCCACGGGCGTCGTCCCGACTCGACGGACGAGGGGGATCGATGCACCAGACACTGCACGAGCGCCGCACCATCGACGCGGTGTTGGCCGACGCGAGGTCACAGCTCGACCGATGGCGCCCCGTCGAGGCCTGGGCCGCAATGCAGACCAGTGAAGCGTTGATCATTGACATTCGGACCCCGACCGACCGTGTCCGTGACGGAGTGATTCCCGGCTCTTTGCATCTGCCTCGCACAGTTCTGGAGTGGCGGGTCGATCCGACGAGCTCACGTGCCCATCCCGCCGTGGGAGGGTACGAGCGTCGCTTGGTGATCGTGTGCAACGAGGGCTACTCGTCGAGTCTCGCCGCTGTCGCGCTCCATCAGATCGGGTTCACGTTCGCAACCGACATCGTCGACGGCATCCGGGGTTGGCAGGCGGCGGGCCTTCCGCTCGTTTCTCCCGTGCCGCTTACGGAGGGTCTGCGCGATGGTGACGGTCCACCAGAACCGTTGATGGCGAGCCACAAGTCGACAAGCGAAGGCTGACGGTCACTTCGACCGGATGTCGCGAACAGGCCCGATTCGAACTTGGGCAGCATCGGTTGTAGGGAGGGCTCCCGATCGCCCCGTTGAGCAGCGACGTGGCGGTCTGGCCGAGGGTGGATCGACTGCGTCGCAGAACGTCGACACCTTTCGCCGCCGGTTCGATCGTCGCGAGCGCTTCGGCGATGCGGGTACCGACTCGGTCGCCAGCGGCGTGCACCTCCGCATGCAGCGCTTGTCTCGTGAAGCTGGCGCTCAACGGGGTGCGGAACGCTGACGCCGCCAAGGTGAGCCTGGTCATGGCGACCGTTGACCCGGGCCGCGATACTGGAGCGAACCTCCGCAGGTACCTGCGGAGGTTCGTCAAACGGGTCGTGGGTACCCGTGGGGGTATACCGTGCTGATCGTGAGCACGCGATCGGCAGGGTGGGCCTTCGTTGGTGTGCAGGTCGTGCTGCTGGGCGGCCTGATCCTGCTGCCGGGAGCGGACCACTGGGTGTTGTCGACCTCGATGGAGAGGACGGCGCATGCCGTGGCGCTGGTGGGGGTGGCCGTGGTCGGATTTGCCGCTGTGGGGTTGGGCTCGGCGTTGACGGCGACGCCGGTGCCGAAGGCTACGGCAGGGCTACGGACGGGCGGGCTGTACCGATTCATGCGCCATCCGATCTACTCCGGAGTGCTGCTGTTCGTTGTTGGGACGGCCGTCGCCTCTGGCAGTATCTGGAAGTTGGCAGTGGCGATCGTGAGCGTCGTGTTCTTCAACCTGAAGGCCCGCTGGGAGGAATTGCGATTGCAGGCCGCGTATCCCGGCTACGGCGCCTATGCCGAGCGGACGCCGCGCTTCATTCCCCATCCAAGATTCGCCGATGATCGTGAGTTGAGATGAGTCCAGACGTGGTGAGCGAATTGGTCGAGAGTCCGTTGCTGCGACGCATCCGGGCGTCGGTGATCGGTGACGATCAGGTGGTGGACGGCCCGTATGGGCCGCATCGGATCATCTATGCCGACTACACCGCGTCGGGCCGGGCGTTGACGTTCATTGAGGATTTCATTCGCGAGGAGGTGTTGCCCAGGTATGCCAACACCCACACGGAGTCGTCGGGGACGGGGTTGCAGACGACTCGGCTGCGGGAGGGCGCGCGGGAGATCATCAGTGACGCGGTTGGCGGTGACAACGACACGTGCGTGATCTTCTGCGGGTCCGGCGCGACGGGGGCCATCGACAAGTTGATCGGCGTCATGAACCTGCGGCTGCCGGCTGATCTCGATGACCGGTTCCACCTCTCGGCGCACATCCCGGCTGATCAACGCCCGGTGGTGTTCGTCGGTCCGTTCGAGCATCACTCCAACGAACTCCCGTGGCGGGAGTCGATCGGTGATGTGGTGGTGATCCCCGAGGACGCTGATGGGCACGTCGATCTCGCGGTGCTCGAGGCCGAGCTCATCCGACACGCCGACCGGTCGCTGAAGATCGGCTCTTTCTCGGCGGCGTCGAACGTCACCGGCATCATCTCCAACACGTGTGCTATCGCGGACCTGTTGCACCGTCACGGCGCGCTGTCGTTCTGGGACTTCGCGTGCGCGGGGCCGTATGTGGACATAGAGATGTACCCGTCGTGCACGGAGCATCCGTTGGCGTACAAGGACGCCGTGTTCCTCAGCCCGCACAAGTTCGTGGGCGGGCCGGGCACACCGGGCGTGCTGGTCGTGCGACGGGAGCTGTTGCGCAACCGGGTGCCAGATGTCGTCGGCGGTGGAACGGTCGCATACGTGAACCCCACGGAGCATCGCTATCTGGAGGATCCGGTGCATCGTGAGGAGGGCGGGACCCCGGCGATCATCGAGGCCATCCGCGCCGGGATGGTGTTCCAGTTGAAGCAGGCGGTCGGGGTCGCCACCATCAAAGCGCACGAGGAGTCGTACTGGCATCGCGCGGTCGCGCAGTGGTCGCAGAGTCCGTCGATCCAGGTGCTGGGCAACACCCGTTCGGACCGGTTGTCGATCCTGTCGTTTGTTGTGCGCCGACCTGGCGGCCGATACCTGCACCACAACTTCGTCGTGGCGGTGCTGAACGATCTGTTCGGCATCCAGTCGCGCGGCGGCTGCTCGTGCGCAGGCCCGTACGGTCACCGGCTGCTGGGCATCGACATCGAACGTTCACATGAGTTCGAGCACGAGATCTCGGTGGGGTGCGAGGGGATCAAGCCGGGCTGGACGAGGCTCAGCTTCAACTACTTCATCTCCGAGACGGTCTTTCAGTACCTGGTGGACGCCGTGGTCCTGGTGGCCGAGCAGGGGTGGAAGCTGCTGCCGGAGTACCGGTTCAACCCCGCGACGGGGCTGTGGCGCCATCACCTCGGTCCGGTGGAGCCTCCGCTGCGGCTGTCGCAGCTGTCCTATGACCTGCTGACCGGTGAGCTTCGTCGTCCGCCAGTGGATCGGGTGCGGGCCTCGGAAGACGCACTGGCCGGCTATCTCGACTCGGCGCGTCGGCGACTCAGCGAAGCGCCGGAGTGGGCCCAGACTTCGCCGCACCTCGGCGCTCTGTCGGCGGAGTTCGAGCACCTGCGTTGGTTCGACCTGCCGGACGCTTCACTCGAGTGAGCGACGCCTCGCTCGTGCTCGGTTCGATTCCGAGTCCATCGTGGAACGTTCTGCGGCTGGGTCCGCTGCGCTTTCACGTCTATGGGCTGCTCATCGCGATCGGGGCGGTGGTCGGGGTGCGTTGGGCGGACCGGCGTTGGGCACGCGCCGACGGAGCACCGGGCGACATCGCCTCGGTGGCTGTGTGGGCGGTACCGGCCGGCGTGGCCGGGGCGCGGCTCTACCACGTGGTGACCGATTTCCAGCTGTACCGGCATCACCTGATGCGCATGTTCGAGGTGTGGGACGGCGGTCTGGGCATCCCGGGCGGGATCGCGGCGGGGACGTTCGCTGGGGTGTTGGTGGCCAGGTCGCGTGGGCTGGCCGTGGGACTGTTGCTTGATGCCGTCACGCCGGCGTTGCCGTTGGCCCAGGCGATCGGTCGGTGGGGGAACTGGTTCAACCAGGAGTTGTTCGGCTGGCCGTCCACGTTGCCGTGGGCGTGCAGATCGACGCGGCCCACCGTCGGCATTCGCGCGGTTCTCGACGTTCCATCCGACGTTCCTGTACTTCGCCCACACGATCGCCGGGCTCCGGGTGAACGCCTGGATGAGCATCCTCGAATCGGTGCACATCGATGGTCCGATGTCTGATGGGCAGAACGTGACGACTGCTGATGAGGCATCGCCGCTGCGTCCGTGAAGCTCGGGTGAATCCGAACTCCGAGTGATCGGCAGCCCTCCAACACCCTGAGGGGTATCGAGAAGTGCCGGTGGGCGTCGGGGTAGCGTGCGGCCACGAGCACAAGTGACGGAGGTCTGCCATGAAGGAGTTCCAGTACCGCACCACGGTCGAGTGGATGGGGAACGACGGCTCGGGAACGTCGACGAAGACGTTCGGGCGCGACAGCGAGATCTCCACACCGGACAAACCGACACTCCTTGGTTCGGCCCAGCCCGAGTTCAGTGGCGACGGTGTCAGCTGGGCGCCGGAGGACCTGTTCGTGCGGCGATCAGCCAGCGCCACATGCTCACGTACCTGTTCCTGTGCTTCCGGGCAGGCATCGTCGTGAAGTCCTACACCGACGAGGCGGTCGGCACCCTCGCCGTGGACGGTGCCTCCGGTGGACGGTTCAGCGCGGTAGAGCTCCGACCGGCTGTCACGATCTCGGTCGGCGATCCGGCGGCCGTCGACGCGCTTCACGCCGCGGCATCGGCGGGCTGTTACGTCGGCAACTCCGTGTCCTGCACCGTGACGGTGGCGGGAGTTGTGACCGTGGTCGGCTGAGTCCCCGTCTGGGCATGCACGCGGATACCCATGGGGTATATGTGATTGGACGGAATATATACCCCTATGGGTATAGTTGAGCGGAGGGAAACCTTCGACCGACTAGGAGCGCCTCATGTTCTTCCGGCAGTACTACCTGGGCTGTTTGTCGCACGCCAGCTACCTCATCGGCGACACCACGACCGGGCGTGCCGTGGTGGTCGACCCGCAACGTGACGTGGCGGAGTACGTCGCTGACGCGGAGTCGAACGGGCTGCGGATCGAGAAGGTCCTGGAGACCCACTTCCATGCTGACTTCCTGTCCGGACATCTGGAGCTGGCGGCGCGGACGGGCGCGACGATCGGGTTCGGGCGGGCCGCAGCGGGCCGGGCAGAGTTCCCGATCGAGACGTTTGCCGATGGTGACCGGATCGTGCTGGGCGAGGTGGTGTTGGAGGTCTGTGAGACGCCGGGTCACACGCCAGAGTCGATCAGCGTGGTGATCTTCGACCACGGCATCGATGTGGACCCGTACGGGGTGTTGACCGGGGACACGTTGTTCATCGGCGATGTCGGCCGCCCGGACCTGTTGGCCTCGATCGGTGTCACCGCCGATGAGCTGGCCCGCAAGCTCTACCACTCGCTGCACGAGCGGCTGATGGTGCTCCCCGACGCCACCAAGGTGCTCCCCGCCCATGGTGCCGGCTCGGCATGCGGAAAGAACCTGTCGACGGAGACGGTGTCGACCATCGGGGAGCAGCGGCGCACCAACTACGCGCTCGCACCGATGACGGAGGACGAGTTCGTCGAGGCCATCACGCAAGGGCAGTCCGTCGCTCCGATGTACTTCTCGTTCGCAGCAAACCGCAACCGTGAGCTGCGCGACCTGCTCCGCGACGACGCCACCGTGCCGGCCCTGTCGCTCGACGAGGTCCTGGCCCATCAGGCCGCCGGTGCGATGGTCGTGGACGGTCGCGATGACGTGTCGTTCGCGGCCGGCCATCTGCGCGGCTCGGTGAACGTCGGGCTCGGCGGCCGGTTCGCGGAGTACACAGGCGAGGTCATGACCCCTGGCACGCCGATCGTGCTCGTGACCGACCCGGGCCACGAGGCCGAAGCCAAGGTCCGCCTGGCCCGCATCGGCTTCGACAGGGTTCTGGGCGCGCTGCGCGATCCGATCGAGGCGTTCGTCACCCATGCCGAACTGGTCGAGCAGCTCTCACGGCTGTCAGCCGACACGCTCGCCTCGCGCATTGCGTCCGTTCCGGGCCTGGCGCTGGTCGACGTCCGCAACCCGGGCGAGGTCGAGCTGGGAACGATGCCGGGTGCACGCACCATCAGCCTCCCGTCCTTGCTTGCCCGGATGGGCGAGCTCGACCGCACGGCGCCGACGGTGGTGTTCTGCGCAGGTGGCTATCGCTCGGCGATCGCGTCGAGCCTCCTGCGGGCACACGGGTTCAGCGACGTGTCCGATCTCGTCGGCGGCTACACGGCATGGTCAGCCCGCGAGGAGAGCCTCGCCTCGTCGAGTGCAGGT
>JAYTFI010000098.1:0-5175 GCA_043734485.1 Acidimicrobiales bacterium
TCAGCCCGTCTGCTTCAGCTCCCGCTTAAGGTCGTTGATCTCGTCGCGCAGACGCGCCGCGTACTCGAAGCGCAGGTCGACTGCCGCGTCCTTCATCTCCTCCTCCAGGGTGCGGATCAGCCGCTCGAGTTCGTCGTGGGGCAGCTCGGCGAAGTCGCTACGGGTCTTCTCCCCCGGACGGCGCTTGCGCCTGTCGCTGCCCGGCACCGTCGCCCGCATCGCCGCCTCCTCGGGCCGCAGCATGGCCAGGATGTCGGTCACGGCCTTGCGGATCGACTGCGGGTTGATGCCGTGCTCCGTGTTGTAGGCCATCTGCTTGAGCCTGCGCTCCTGGGTGACTCGGATGGCCCGCTCCATCGACCCCGTGATCTTGTCGGCGTACATGATCACCTGGCCGTTCACATGACGGGCGGCGCGGCCGGTGGTCTGGATGAGGGAGGTCTCGCTGCGCAGGAAGCCCTCCTTGTCCGCATCGAGGATGCAGACGAGCGACACCTCCGGGAGGTCGAGGCCCTCCCGCAAAAGGTTGATGCCCACGAGGATGTCGAACTCGCCGAGGCGCAGGTCGCGCAGGATCTCGATGCGCTCGACGGTGTCGACCTCGGAGTGCAGGTACCGCACCCGCAGCCCCTGCTCCAAGAGATAGTCGGTGAGGTCCTGCGCCATGCGCTTGGTGAGCGTGGTGACGAGCACCCGGTCGCCCTGGTCGATGCGCTTGCGGGCCTCCTCCATCAGGTCGTCGATCTGCCCCTTCGACGGCTTCACCACCACTTCGGGATCGATCAGGCCGGTCGGCCGGACGACCTGCTCGACCACCTGCGCAGACTGGCCGATCTCGTACGGCCCTGGCGTGGCCGACACGAACACGACCTGATGGAGCTTGTCGTAGAACTCGTCCCACCGCAGCGGACGGTTGTCGCCCGCACTCGGCAACCGGAACCCGTAGTCGATCAGGTTCTCCTTACGGGAACGGTCGCCCATGTACTGCCCGTGCACCTGCGGGACGGCCTGGTGGCTCTCGTCGATGACGAGGAGGAAGTCCTTCGGGAAGTAGTCGATGAGCGTGAACGGCGCCTCACCCGGCGCCCGCCCGTCGATGTGGCGGCTGTAGTTCTCGATGCCGTTGCAGTAGCCGACCTCGGCCATCATCTCCAGGTCGTACTGCGTGCGCATGCGCAGCCGCTGCGCCTCGAGCAGCTTGCCCTCCTGCTCGAACCACTTGAGCCGCTCCTGCAGCTCGATCTCGATGCCCTGCACCGCCGTGCGCATGCGGTCTTCGCCGGTGACGTAGTGCGTGGCCGGGAACAGAAGGATCTCCTTCTCCTCCCCCAGCTGCTCACCGGTGATCGGATCGACCATCACCAGCCGTTCGACCGTGTCTCCGAACATCTCGATGCGCAGCACATGCTCCTCGTAGGCCGGATGCACCTCGATGGTGTCGCCCCGCACCCGGAAGTTGCCGCGCACGAGGTTCATGTCGTTGCGGTCGTACTGCAGGTCGACGAGGCGGCGAAGGATCGAGCGCTGGTCGTAGTCGACCCCGGTGTGCAGCTCGAGGAGCTGGCCTCGGTACTCCTCCGGATTGCCCATGCCGTAGATGCAGCTCACCGAGGCGACCACGATCACGTCGTCACGGGTGAGCAGCCCACTGGTGGCCGAGTGGCGGAGCCGGTCGATCTCGTCGTTGATCGAGCTGTCCTTCTCGATGTACGTGTCCGAGCTCGCGATGTACGCCTCGGGCTGGTAGTAGTCGTAATAGCTGACGAAGTACTCGACGCGGTTCTCGGGGAAGAACTCCTTGAACTCGTTCGCCAGCTGGGCCGCCAGCGACTTGTTCGGGGCCAGGATGAGCGTCGGCTTCTGGACCTGTTCGATCGTCCAGGCGATGGTGGCCGACTTGCCGGAGCCGGTGATGCCGAGCAGTGTCTGGAAGCGGTCGCCGCGCCTGATGCCCTCCACCAGACCCGCGATCGCCGTCGGCTGGTCGCCGGCGGGGGCGAAATCGGAGACCACTTTGAAGGGCTTTCCGGGCATGGGATCAGTGTACGGACCCCCTGTGACAATTCTGCTCACGCGCGGGCGTGGCGCCGAACTTTGACGGGTTCTGCACCGTGACGGTACAGAACGCGTCAAAGAAACAGCCCAGTCGGCTCAGCGCGCCGCGGAGGCGCACGCAGCCACAAACGCCGGGGTAGGCACCGCATTGACCCCGAGCGCGATCGCGCCGTCACGCACCCGCTTGTCGCTCGAGACGACCACGACCGGCTGCTCGGGGGGCGCCGCCGCGGCCAGCTCCAGGATGGCGTCATCGGCCTCGACCTCAGCGGTGGTGAAGCTCACCCGGACGCGCGCGCTGCCACCCGCGAGTCCAGTTGCGGGTTCGGCAAATGCCCCGTCGAACACGATATGGGCCCGCGCTCCCGTCCGTTGAGCGACCTGGGACACCATGGCCAGCAGTCGCTTGCGAAGGTCGGCAGGCGCCACGTCGGCCCACTTCCACTTCGCCACGTTGTAGCCGTCGACGAGCAGCAGTACGCCCTCCACACGCAGGAGATGGTCGGCCGCCTCGGGGGCGTCGTCGAACACACCGCCGGGGAGCGGGACCGGACTTCGGCGGCCGCCGGGGCGGGCGAGGCGGACTGCTCTCGGGCGGGTGGCACCCCGCGCCACGGCGCGCGGCTCGTCACCGCTGCGGATGTCCCGGAGCGCCGCGGCGACCCGCTCGACTGCGGCCGCAGTGTCGACAAGCGCGTCGTCGAGGGTGCCGCGGCGGAACGCGTCAGCGCGGAGCGCGTCCAGCTCCGCGGTTTGATCAGCGACTACCGCTGCGGTCTCGTGCTCGTGGTTCTGCATTCGGGTCAGTTGCCGTCGCAGGTCGTCTGCACCGACACGCGCCGAGTCGAGTTGGACCGCCAGCTGTTCGAGATCGGCGGTGAGGCGGGCCCGCTGGCGTCGCTCGTCGACGAGCGCAGACTGCGACGCGGCAAGCTCGGTTCTCACGCGACCGAGCGCTTCCTCGGACCGGACGAGCGCCGCCTCGGCACCCGACAGCCGGCGTTGCAGTTGGCGGTCGTGCCTGTTCGTCCTGGTCTGCTCGTCGACCGGTGTCTCTGCCGCCCGCAGCTCGTCGATGCGGGTCTCCCAGCCGTCCGGACGCTGCAAGAACAGCATGCCGGCCTCGCCCACGAGCTCGTCGGTGGCAACCGTCAACACGCGACTGCGGTACTCCGGCTCGTTGTCCAACACCCGCCGAGCTGCCCGCAGGGCCGGGCGCGGCACTTTGTGGCTGAAGCGCAGGAACGGCTTGAGGGCGGCCGGAGAATCCAGCGGCGGCACGGTCCGCAGACCGGCCTGGGCCACGATGACGGCCAACTCCAGAGTCGCGTCGAGGACATCGTCGGCGGACTGATCGGCCTGGCGGCGGCTGCTCAGGATGACCTGCTTGGCCGGCCGCCGGGCGCACCGACGGCGAGCTTGTGCGCAGTCCGGTTCACGGCCGACAGCGTAGGAGCCTGTCGCTCCTTCGAGGAGCCGGGCCGACCTGTGATGCCAGGCGACCGAACGGGCATTCGACTGTCGAACGTCTGTTCCCTAGAGTACGGGGATGCCGGCCCGTACTTCCCCACGGGCGCTGGTGCGGCCCGGCCGCGTCGCGCCTCCCCGCGAACCCCGATCACCGCAGCACGTCTCGCCGCGCACTCCTGTGCAATCGAGGCAACCGCATCAACAGTCCTTCGACGACCTCGGTACGCCGCTGCGTCATGTCACGTTCTGTGTCGTCGACCTCGAGACCACCGGCACGTCCCCGAGGATGTGCGCTATCACCGAAGTGGGGGCGGCGAAGTACGTGGGCGGGCTGTGTGTGGGGACGTTCCAGACCCTCGTCAACCCCGGCGTCCCGATCCCACCCGAGATCGTCTATCTGACGGGCATCACCGAGAACATGGTCGGCCCCGCGCCCATGATCGACGGGGTACTGCCTTCGCTGCTCGAGTTCATCGGCGATGCCGTGATCGTGGGCCACAACGTCCGCTTCGACCTCGGGTTCCTGAACGCCGCGCTCACCGCCCGGTCGTATCCGAAGCTGGCGAATCAATTCGTCGATACCTGCCGCCTCGCCCGCCGGCTCGTGCGTGCCGAGGTCCCGAACTGCAAGCTCGGCACCCTCTCGCGACACTTCGGGTTCGGCAACCAGCCGACGCACAGGGCCCTCGACGACGTGCGTGCCACTGCCGATCTGCTCCACCTCCTCTTGGAACGCGCCGCCGGGTTCGGTGTGCTCGGCCTCGACGACCTCTTCGAGCTCCCCGCCCTCAACCGTCATCCGCAGGCGCACAAGCTGCACCTCACGAACCATCTCCCCCGCTGTCCCGGTGTCTACCTGTTTCGCGACTCGGACGGCACGATCGTCTACATCGGGAAGGCCACCAACCTCCGCGCCCGTGTCCGGAGCTACTTCTCGAGCGACGACCGGCGCAAGGTGCTGCCCATGCTTCAGGTCACGAACCGCATCGACTTCGTCACCTGCGCCACGCCAATCGAGGCGGCCGTACTCGAGATCCGCCTGATCCAACGCGAGCTCCCGCGCTTCAACCGTCAGGCGAAATTCTGGACGAACTATGCGTACATACGGATTAACATATCTTCTGCGCGCATACCTTCGATCGTCGCGACTCGTGACCCGATCGGTGCTGCATCGTCGCGATTCGTAGGCCCGTTCCCCTCGCTCACGACGGCGCGCATCGGTGTCGTGGCGTTGCGTGAGGCGGCCGAGGCGCACGGTGACGGGTGGGAGTTCGCGCTCGAGCACGCACCGCACGCGTTGCTCGCTCCATTGGAGCGCCGGATGCGGGCGCTTGCCGCGGAGGAGCGCTTCGAGGAGGCCGCAGCCATTCGTGATCGCGCCGGCGTATTGGCTCGCGCCGTCGATCGTCAGCGTCGGGCAGTCGCTCTGCGCATGGCCGGCTGGACCGAGATCGACATCGGCGGTCGCACGCTCCGGATCGACTTCGGCCGCATCCGCTTCACCGACGCGCGCACGGCCGGGCCGCCCGACCCGCACGCCGCGATCCCCTGCGACGTGATCGACGAGTTGACATTGCTCGCCAACTGGCTTGAGCGGGCCGGAACGAGGGTGCAGATCACGAAAAGTGCCGGTGGGCTGGCGTTCGCCGC
>JAYTFI010000099.1:0-6513 GCA_043734485.1 Acidimicrobiales bacterium
GGTCGAGCCATGTGGGTTGGTCGATGTTGTCTGTGAGTGCCCAGAAGCCCAGGCCGCGAAGAGCGGCAGCTGAGACCCGGGCGTCCGGTTCGGTGATGAGTTGTCGCCATGTCGGATCGGCCCCCGAGAATCCCCGGTGAGCGATCGCATCACGTAGGTGGCGTGCTTGACCAGCCCTCGGATCGACAGCGCGCTGCGGCTCGGCCGGTTGCAGGCCTGCTCGTCGGTGAGTCCCTCGGCCGAGGCGCGGATGGCAACGAGCTGCTGGTCGCGCGCAACGCCGGTGACCCCGTGGTCGCATGCCGGTTCGCACATCTCGATCCTCCCTTTCCTTCGCGCCAGGCGGCGCTGCCACTCGTCCTCCTACCCGGGAGGAATGATTCAAAGGCAGCGGAAGGGGGATGGACGGCGGCCATGAATCTCGTGGATCTGCCCGCGGCGAGGACGGTGTGTGGCGGCCTCACGGCCGGATTTGCCGGTGCCGCCGACGGTCGCTTTTTCGCACCAGTCGATCACTGCGTTGCGAACTCGACGAAGGCGTTGAATCGCTCGCGGATGACGATGACTCCAAAAGTTCGGCACCGAGAGGAGACTTGTCGAAAAGTTGATCCTATTCCGGTCGAACATCCTATTTAAAGACTGGTGGCAGCGTCTTGGTGGCTGGATACATCCTCAGTTCAGGAAGGAGTTCTACCTCTGGCACCCATTCATAGGTCCCCAAGGTTGAAGAATCAAATTCGATCTGTACACGAGTAGCGCTGTCACCGAGTTCGGACTGGTCCGTCAAAGTGCGCTGCACCGCCATTAGGCTATCCTGAATGCCGACATTGATCAGGGGTCCCGGGTCGGGCACTACGGCGGCATACAGCGTACCTAGGTCGTGGATGACAAACCGCGGATCCGCAGCTTCAGATAGTTCGCAATACAGACGTAATTGTGTTCGATCCGCGCTGGGTGGAGTGCGCCTTTCTGCTAGCTCCTGCTCTACGGCAAGTCGAAATCTTGCAAAGGAATTTACCCAGTTGGGTTCGTCGGAATTATCCACGATCGTCTGCGCGAGATTACTCCACGCTCCTCGAGACCGAATGCCCTTCTCACCTAGAAATCCCATGGCGGTGCGAAAGTAGCGCCGAAGGATTCCGCTGGCGCATAGGCGATCGCCGCAAAAGTGTTCGAGTTCAACTAACGCATCGAAGGCCAACGATACTTCGTCCTGACGGGGTAACGCTCCTGTGTGTACTACTCGATTCCGAAGCCACACGAGGTCGCGGAAATAGTTCGCCACGGGCCCTTTGTCATTTGGATCCCAGTTCCCCTTGAGTCGCGGCGGAAACTGTGTCGCAACTCTATTCTGATGGCGGATGGACCGGTCGAAGACTTGAGCGGCCGCTGATGGTTCCGCCCACTCTTCCCAAAGCATACTCAGAAGAAGGGCATCCAGAAAAGCTTCGCCTGCCATGGCCAACGATGCAATAACGAGACGTCCGTTTCCTTCGAAGTCGCGTTGGACCATCGCCTCGCGTCGCAAGTCGACGTAAACTTTCATGAGTGCGCCGCGACTCATCTGGTCGAGGCCCAAGTTGAGAGATAGAAGCTCTTCGTCTGTGAGTTCGACAGGGCGGATGGAGTATGCGGATGGCGTACCTCCGAGAACTTGGTACTGGATGACGCCATCGAACTGCGGCGGTCGGCCATCAAGACAAAGTTTACCGTGCACAACGACTACGATCGGGGGCAATGTGGCACGCGTCATAAGTCGCACGCTGCGTCTCAGAGTTGTTGCTACGCCGTTCTGGATGTCTCGAACGGCCTCGATGGCGTGGTCGAGCGCAGTGTCAAGGCGATCTTCTATGGTCAGTCCGTGGAGTGGTATAGCCACCTCGGCAACCGTGAGTAGCCGGTCGCCACTAGCGAAAACCGCATTGAGGATGTCGGGATCGGAGTGCCATGGCGAGCGATCGGACGTTTGTGACGCTACCCGTACTGCCAAGTCGGTAACATCGGCCAGGTCGCTTTGAAGAACCGGAACGTAGCGTTCGATCTGGTGAATCATGATCGATGCGTGAATCCCCAACATGTCTCCTGATCGGGCGGCTTCGGTTGGATCTATTAATACTCTTGCGCGCCACTCATTAGGAAGTCCTAGTGGATGTGGCAGTGGCAGGAAAAACCAGAGCGCAGAGACACTTGCTTCGCGGTCGGCTGCCAGCTCTTCGCCGTTCGCTGAACTTCCCGTGTCGTGTCCTGAATCGTCCATTCTCACCACCAATATATCGATCGCTGCCGTTCAGCTTGAGATCCGTAATGGTGCTTTACCGCCGGCCTTTGCGATCGGTTGGACGGGGTCGGCGCTCGCCTCCTCGGTCGCAGCTACCAGCAGACGCCGTTGAGGCGTTCGCCTTCCAGTGCGGCGAGCATGCGGAGCACTGTGGCGCGGTCGCTAGCGGCTCCGGTTGCGATGGTTCGCTCGTCTTCGTCGAGGTCGCCGAGCCATAGGTAGCGATTGCTGAGCTCGTTGCCGAGCGCGTCGAGGTCGGGGGGAGGGGTGGTGAGGAGGCCGATGTTCTCGTCGTCGAAGTCGCGTCGGCGTCGTGGGTGTAGCCAGCGTTCGGTATCGAATGGTCTCGCCTCGGGTAGCGGGCTCCAGCCGGAGGTCGAGGTGGTGAGTCCGTGGAGGTCAACCCAGGACTTGAGGACGGCGAGGCGACGGATGAGCGCGCGGTCGAGGTTGTGGCCGGGGGTAGAGCTGATCCAGACGAGGTCGTAGGCGTCGCGGGCCAGGGTTCGACGGTTGAGTCGGGCGATTTTCTCGGCGATGTTCTCCTCGAGGCGCATGCAAGGCAGGTCGGGGAGTGGACCGCCGTAGCGGCTGTGGATGGGTACGGGCACCCAGTGTCTGGCGGTTGGTTCCAGCCATGGTGGTGGTCCCACGTCGATTTTGGATTGCAATTCGGTCGCCATGTCGAGCGCTGCGATCGAACTTTCATAGGCGACGTGAAACCGTCCGCGGTGCTCCGCCACGTGGTACTGGAACGGGCCGAGTTCGGTGCCATCGATCGCTTCGACGAGCATGGCGATGACGGTGGCCGGGTCATCCTCGAGTGAGCGGAGGCTGAAGTCCAGATCGGTGCTGAAACGGCCGGCTGCGCCGGCGTACAGCTTGCGGAGGGCGGTGCCGCCCTTGAACACGAGGAGATCGAGTATTCCGCTGAGTCGAAGGTGGCGCAGCATGAGATCCTGCGCGATGTCGATCGCTGCTGCGCTGCGTCCGTAGGGCGACCGGGCCGGTGCATGACCCAAGACCCGGCCCGCGGTTAGTTGGACATCGAAGCTAGTCACGGGGTGCCCTACCGTAGGCCGGCTGGGTCGAAAGGGAGCACGGTGTCGGCGATCCCGAAGTGTTCGTTGTTTCGCTTGAGTGGACCGCGGGGACCGAACCACACCTTTCCGTGTGATGTATCCAGGTACCTCTCCGCCAGTGCGGGGTCCAACGCCTGGACGAGGTAGGCGAGCCGTGATCCGACCGACGCCGGCCGTCCCTCCATCTCGCTGTCGAGCGCTTCTCGGTCGGTCGCGTCAACCAGTGCCGGTAGCGCGTCGAGCACGGAACCCCACGAATGCACGTCGGTTGGCCGAGTGACGAGGTGGACGAGGATTGACGCTGGGGAGTGAACCGGTGCGCCGTCGCGGCGTACTGGCGCTAGGTGGGAGTCGAACACGACTACCCGTGCGGCTCGTCGGAGCCCGGCTGGAGCCGCGGCGCCCTTGGCGACGGCGATTTCGAGGCGTGCCGGCCCTCGGTCCGACAGGTTCAGGGCGAGAAGGGCCGATCCGAGCGCGATGGCTGCGCCCGGTATAGGTCGGACGCGCAACGCTGCCATCAGCTCGAGGAAAGGATTCGCGTGACCGAACGGCCCGCCGTGGGCGCCGGGAGCAAACTCCCACACGCCCGGCGTCGAAGTCGCGAGTAGCCAGCCACGCTGGCGGAGTCGCGACGCGAGGTGTTTGGTCCCGGTGCGAATGCCGTGGCGTATGCGAAGAATGTCCAGGTCGGCCACTGTTACGACCTCTGGCTGGTCCAGCTCCAATTCGGCGACCACGGGTGCGAGTGTCGCCGACAGGGTTCGTGCCGGCTGAGGTTCAGCGGTCGCAGAATCCGCAACTTGTGTGCCACTCATGACATGAGAGTAGGCCGGTACCTGGGCCGTGTCAACATATAGCTCTTAGTCGCAGAAGTTGCGACTCCATGAATGTGTACGACACGGCGCGACGCGGCGAGCCGTCTCGGCCGGAAGTTGCACTGCTGTTCCGGAACCGGGTCAATGTTCCGTGATCGACGCCGTGTCCTTGACGCTGCTGCAAAGTCGATCCAAGCATGCGAGGCGTTGGCGGTGGGGCAAGGGTGTGAGGACCGTCTCGAGTGTTCGGAACACTCGGGCTTTGCGGTACGTGGCGGTGCGTAGGGCCCAGTCGAGTTTCGTTGCGATGTACTGATCTGAACGCCCGACGAGCTTGTAGCGCAGGATCAGCTGTTCGTCGGCGGTAAGGACATCGATCAGAAGCGTGTCCGACCACTCATCACTGAAGTCATCGGTGTTCGCGAAGTCATGATCAATAGGGTCAAGGACGCCAGGAAGCCGGTTTGGCAACGTGAGCCGCAGAATGTGATCGAGTTCGCCGATCGTGAAGGCGACCGGAAGCGTGGTCGCCGTGATCGTCAGGACACGGCGCAGGTTCGGTGTCGTGAACACGCTCGACGCGCGCCCTCGTCGCCGTTCGCGCACCTGCGGCACTAGCCTCGATTGTTCGTGGCGGTGCTGGTGATCGTGGTGGTGGTGACGCGGGAAAGTCCTCCTGGGCTGGGAGAATGTGATTGTCTAGATCGCATTCACACAGCACGGAGGACTCTCCTTGAAGGTGCACCGTAGTCGTTCGGTTCTTCGTCCTCGGGTGACCACGGATGGGCACGGTTTGGTCTCGCACGCGGGGGCCGGGTTGTTGTCCGAGTTGGCTGACCGGTCGGGGTTGACGCTCGGGTTGTCGCATGCGATGGCGGGGTGTGGGATCCGCTGGCACACGCATGATCCTGGTGTCGTGTTGACGCACTTGGCGGTCGCGATCGCGGATGGCGCCGATTGCTTGTCGGACATGCAGGTGTTGCGTGAGCAGACGGAGCTGTTCGGGCCGGTTGCGTCGCGGCCGACTGCGTGGCGTGCGGTGCAGGCGGTTACGTCGGTCGAGCTGCGAGCGATTCCTCGGGCTGTGGCTATGGCGCGGGATCGGGTATGGGCGGCGGCCGGGCTGGATCTCACCATGGTGACGTTGGACTTTGATGCCACGCTCCTCGACTCGTATTCGGAGAAGCAGGACGCGGCGCCTACGTATAAGCGCGGGTTCGGGTTTCATCGTGCGTCCAGTAGCTCGGGCGCTGTCATGAGGAAGGGGGTTGTGATGACGTAACCGAGCGACAAGTTCACGACAGCCAGCCGGTGTGAGTCCGGTCCGGGGAGATGCCAGGGTCCCTGGTAGCACGGCTCCCGGCGGCGGGTGAGAGCCCGTTGTCGAAGCGGAGCAACGAAGTCCCTGTGAGGGGGCGAGCGACTGGCCGGTCCGCAGCATGAAGCGAAGTCTGTGAGCGTCGTTACCGAAACCTCCGTGAGGAGGAACAAGAGGGAGCCGAGCCCTTGATGGAAGGGCGAAGGCCATGGAAGCCATCTTCGGTCCTGGAGCGGGTGGCGAAGAACCCTCCGGCGTGGTGGGCGTGGAACGGTCAGAAGGTTGTCGTGGGAACTGGAGAGAGCCTCCTTGACCCCTGGGTCTGCGGCCGGGGGAGCGTGCCCGCCTATAACCGGTGATCCCGGGAAGGGGTCGGGTAGTCGAGAGGCAGTCGGAGGGGGTCGTAGTAGTGACGACGGTCGGGACAACACAACCCGATCAGAGCGAAGGACCCCTGCTTCATCGATGCACACGAAAGAAGCGAGGAATCCTGATGAGTGCCGAGACATCGGCTAGGTCCGTCAGCCACGCCGAGGGTGTGGACAAGGTTCGGGCGTTCCAACGCGTGCTTTACCGCAGCGCCAAGCAGGATCCAAGGCGTCGTTTCCACGCTCTCTACGACAAGGTCGCCCGCAGCGACGTCATGTGGAGGGCATGGTTCGACGTGCGCACCAACCGGGGGGCTCCTGGTATTGATGGGTTGACCATCGACGCCATCGAGACCGCCGGGGTGAGCGAGTTCCTCGACGGGCTCGCCGTCGCGGTGCGGACCAGGACGTATCGGCCCGCCCCGCTGCGACGAGTCCACATTCCCAAGCCGGGCAAGCCGGGTCAGACCCGTCCGCTTGGCATCCCCACGATCGCGGATCGGGTGGTCATGACGGCGGCCAAGCTGGTTCTCGAACCGATCTTCGAGGCCGACTTCAAGCCGGTCAGTTTCGGGTTTCGACCGAAACGCTCGGCCCATGATGCCATTGAGGTCATCCGGGTCGAGGCCAACCGGGGCCGTGAGTGGGT
>JAYTFI010000100.1:0-8162 GCA_043734485.1 Acidimicrobiales bacterium
CCCCTGTCAGACGCATCATCGATGCAACCCTCCCAGCGTCGCGACGGATCTCGATAGGCTCGATCAGATGCGGCTTCTCTCCCTTGCTGCAGCTACTGCTCCGGCGGCGAAACGCACGGATCTGATCCACAACGCAGCCGCTGCAACATTCTCAGCAGTGGGTCTGCGGTTCGACCTGGATCCGCCGAGCCACGCCGAAATCCGGTCGCTCCGATCGGCACTCGACTCCACGGGCCTGACGCTGCTCGATGCCGAAGTCGTGCGCATCGGCACTCACGACGCTGCCACGATCGCCGGCGTGATCGATTCCGCGGCCGAACTCGGTGCACTCCACGTCCTCGTGGTGAGCGATCTCGACGATCACGGAGCCACCATTGCGGCGCTGGCCGACCTCGGCGCGCGCGTCCACGCGGCCGGCATGCGAGTGGTCGTCGAATTCATGAGATTCACCGGCATCCGCACACTCGGGGAGGCGTTCGAGATCGTAGAGGCCACCGGTGATCAGTCGATCGGCGTGCTTGTCGATCCGTTGCACCTGGCCCGCAGTGGCGGGCACCCATCACAACTCGCCGCGTTCGATCATTCGCGTTTGCCCTACGTGCAGCTGTGCGACGCTCCGGCTCGAGCACCGGCTGGCGACCTCGAAGGGTTGATCGACGAAGCCCGACACCGGCGCCTCCTGCCAGGCCTGGGCGATCTGCCGCTCGATGAGCTGCTCATCGCGGTGCCGGCAGTACCAATCTCCGTCGAGGTGTACAACGACGGTGCTCAGGAACGACACTCTCCCGGAGAATTGGCCAAGCTCGTCGCCGATCACACACGCCGTCGGTTCGCTCAGCAGCTCAGATGAACAGCACCGGGTAGCGCCCCCAATAGGGACGCTTCGTGGCGGTGTCCGTCACCGGGGGGTCATTCGGATCGGGAGCCACTCCGCGGTCGATCATCGACTGCACTGCCACAGACACGAGCCCGTACTCGTACTCTGCCGTGTCGTCGGAACGCTCGAGCAGACCGGCAGCCAGCTCCTGCCCGATACATGCGTGCATCCCCTGACCGAACGACAGCCCCCACGGGGCAGCTCCCTCGACCAGAGGCTGGCGCCGAGGGTTGAACGCATCGGCGTCGACGCCGAACACTTCGCGATCGCGATTGATCGTGTTGAGATCTATGGTGACCCTCGCACCCTTTGGAATCTTGCGGCCGGACTTGAGTGTGACGTCCGCCAGAGCCCAGCGCATCCCCGTCGGGCTGGACGGATTGAGCCGGATGGTTTCGTACACGGCCTTCTGCACGAACGAACGGTCAGACCGGATCAGCCCCACGTCTTCGGGATGCTCCGCCGACCACCGGAATAGGTTGTGAAGCGTGCGCACGAACGCAGTGGCGGATGTGTGGGCGCCGGCAAGCAGGAAGAACGAGATCTCGCGGAGGATGACGTCGTGCGGGAGATGGAGCGAGTCCTCGTTGCGGAGCAACACGGTGAGCACGTCGAGCGGGAGATCCGACTCCTCGGCCTCACCGGCGGCGACTGCGGCAACGAGTGTCTGACGGCGCTCGATGGACGGAACGAGGAACTCGCGATCGAACGCCTGCATCGATGCTGCGATCTCGGCCTCGACCTCCTCCACGACACGCGTCGTGTGGGCCAGCGTGGCGCCCTCGATGAACTTCATCATCTGGGCGTAGAGACGCGCCGTCTCCTCAGCCGTGCCAGTCACGCGATCGACGCCTGCGTTCAAGGCGGCGAGGTTCATCATCAGCTGATGCGACAGTTCCACGATCTCGGCGTGGCCCTTCACGACGTGCGGTATCAGCGTCTGCTCGATCACCGCTGGGAAGAGGTCCCGCTCGTAGTGCACCAACGTTTCGCGGCGGAACAACCTATTCTCGAGGCGGCGTCTCGAACGGTGCTCGTCGCCGTGGAGATTGACCAGGACGTCGGCCATCACGATCTCACCAGCGTCGTACAACGCTTGGCGCATCTCTTTGTGACGATAAACGTCCTTGGCCTCGTCCATCGAAACGATGGTAATTTCCTCGACCGGTGTGGTCATGTGGTCCCTATTGTTGAACGGTGGCGGCATTTGATTGAAGGACTCGACATTACGAGATGACACCGAGTCCCATCCCCCCATCCACGGAAAGCAGTTCGCCGGTGGTCCACTCCGCTCGGATGAGATATTCGATTCCTTCTGCGATCTCGGCTGTCGTACCGATGCGGCGGAGCACGTGGTGATCGGCCATCGCCGCCAGTCGAGCCGCCGCCTGCTCGCCGTCGACGAGACCGGTGCGCTGGTTGATCTCGGTCAGTACCGCGCCCGGCCGAATGCCCCCGACACGGACACCGCGCGGGCCGATCTCCGCTGCAAGCACCCGGATGAGCGTCTCCAGCGCACCCTTCGTGACGGCGTACGGGGCAGCGCCCGGATAACTACGAACGGTGTAGATCGAGCCGATGAAAACGATCGAGCCGCGACGGGCTTCGAGATAGGGCAACGCTTCCTGGCTGAGCAACATCCCGGCAACGACGTTTTCGTTGAACACCTTGAGCAGGCGCTCCGCCGTCCACTCCCCGATCGGTGAACGCTCCATGTTCCCTGCATTGGACACGAGCGCGTCGATTCCCCCGCCGTGCTCCACCGCGCGAGTGATGAGTGCAGACCGATCGTCGGCGTTCGTGACATCGGCGCGGACCCACGTGCAGAACTCGCCGATCTCGGTGGCGACCGAGCGCACCTTTTCCTCACGGCGGCCACAGATGGTGACCATCGCTCCCCCGGCAGCGAGACGACGCGCCGTGGCCTCACCGATTCCCGAGCCGCCCCCTGTCACGACGACGGACATGTCCTTCAACTCACGCATCGCTGTGTTCTCCTCGCGCCGACGCAGTAGGGGGGAGTTGCGGGCCGGGCATTCCGGCGGGACGGGGCAGGGTCGTCATCAGTGACGACGACAGCCCACCGTCGACGTACAGCACCTGGCCCGTCACGTACGCAGAGGCGTCGGACGCGAAGAACGCGACCACCTCGGATATGTCACTCGGTTCTCCAAGACGGCGGAGCGGAACTGCCTCGGCCCGGGCTCGGCGCACCTCGGCATCGTGGTACATGCCGGCGCCCTCGGTGGCGATGAGGCCCGGACCCACCGCGTTGGCTCGGACGCCGCGCGGCCCCCATTCCAGCGCTGTCTGGCGAGTCAACGCGACCAGCGCAGCCTTTGAGGGGGAGTACGCCCCGACCGCCGGGTTGGCGTGCAACGCACCGATCGACACGATGTTGACGATCGACCCGCGCCCCATGCGCAGCATGCTGCGACCGAACGCTTGCGTCGTGAGGAACGGGCCGCGCACATTGATGTCGAGTACCGCATCGAAGTCTGCCGGATCGACGTCCTCCAGCGCCGCGAACCGCCAGATCGCAGCGTTGTTGACGAGCACATCGACATCACCGACCGACTCGGCGATCTGGCGGACAGCGGCCGCATCGGTCACGTCGCAACGCAGCACGCCACCGCCTCCGAGAACGTCGAGACGAACGACGTCGAAGCCATCTACCTCCAGGCGATCCGCGATGGCAGCGCCGATGCCGCGGGCGGCGCCGGTGACAACCGCGCGGCGCGACGCAGTGGTCTCACTCACGCCATGCCGACCTTGTCAACGGACTTCGGCCGCGGCAGGTTGGCGATCATGCTCATCGTCACGCCCCCATCGACCAAGATGTTCTGCCCCGTGATGTACGACGATTCCGATGACGCGAGAAAGGTCACCAGCGACGCGATGTCTTCCGGCGTGCCGAGGCGCCCGAGCGGCACCTTGCTCTCGCGCGCCTCGCGGATCTGGGGATCCGAATAGATCGCGTCGCTCATACCGGCCAAGATCAATCCTGGGGCGATGGCGTTCACGCGGATGCCGTAGGAACCCCATTCGATAGCCATCTGCTGGGTCAACAACGCGATGCCTGCCTTAGTGGCTCCGTATGCGCCGCCGTTCGGCCCAGGGGCGACGCCGTTCATCGAGGTGATGTTGATGATGCTGCCGCGTACCGCGGCATCGATCATCCGTCGAGCGGCTGCCCTGGCCACCGTGAACGTGCCGACGAGGTTGACCATCGCGACGACCGCGAAGTCCTCGAACGCCAAGTCGATCAATGGACCGAAGCGCACGATGCCAGCGTTGTTGACGACCAGGTTGGGCGCGCCACCGAACATGTCGAGCGCCGCCTCGACGGAGCCCTCGTCAGAGATGTCGGCGACGAGGCCCATCGCACCCTCGATGTCCGATGCGGCCGCATCGACGTCGGATCGTGAGACATCGAGCATGCCAACGGTCCACCCATCAGCTCCGAGCCGCGCCGCGATCGCCTTGCCGATTCCACGCGCGGCCCCGGTGACAAGTGCACGTTTCATGTCTCTCCCTTGTCGGTGGTTCTGGTGCGCGTCGCGGCCTCATTAGGTTTACGGCTGTGTCGACTCGTGACGTGATCCGAACATTCCTCGATGCCGTCGAAAGTCGCGACGCCGATGCGGCGGCAGCGTGCTTCGCGGAGGGCGCGCCGTACCAGAACATGCCCCATCCACCGCAGTTCGGACCGTCGGGCGTGCGGGCCATGTTGACGAACATCCTCGCTGCGTCGACCGAGGTGCGATGGGATGTCATCAACGAGGCCTACGCCGACAGTCGTGGGCACCTCGAACGGATCGATCGCTTCGTAATCGACGATGTCGAGTACGCCGTGCAGTGCCACGCGGTGGTCGAGGTCGACGAGGCCGCAGGCCTCATCACCGCGTTTCGGGACTACGTCGACCTGGCCCCTTGGAGGGCAGAGTTGGCGCCGGCTCTCGAGCATTGGCTGGCGCGTCAGGCCGAAGGCAATATCGCTCACGACAGCGGCTCGAACACGATCGGGTAGCGCGAGTAGTGCAGCCGTTCGGTCCCGGGATCGATCTCCGGGGGTTCCGAAGGGTCAGGTACCGCACCGGCCCGGAGCAATGCCGACGCCAGCAGCGCGACCGTACCGTGCAGGTGCACCGAGTCACCCGGGTCTGCCGGCACTCCCCCGTCCAGCTCCATCCCAATACATGCATGGGGGCCTGCGCCGAAACTGAGTCCCCATGCGTGCACGCCGTCGGGCACATCGCGATTCGGGTCGAACCGATCGCTGCCTGCACCCCAGACCGATTCGTCGCGATTCGCGGCTTCGATATCGAGCACGACGAGCGTGTTCTCGGCAATCACTGTGCCCGATCGCATCTCCACCGGGGCGAGGGTGCGGCGCCAGGCGACCGGCGACGCCGGGTGCAGGCGCAGGGCCTCATGTACGCACCGTTGCAGAATGGCAGGGTCGAGGCGCGCTCGCCCGAGGAGATCAGCGTCGCCGTGCGACCACAGTTCGTCGAGCGTGTGAGTGAGCGCATTGGCCGTGGAGTGGCCACCGGCCTGGAGGTAGAACGCCACCTCACGCCGGATGACCTCGATGGGAAGGTCCAACGCATCCACGTTCTGCAACAGCGTGGTGAGCACATCTCGGGAGACCTCACTCGCCGGGATCGTCCCATTGGCAAGGCCGGCAAGCGCATACTGTCGCCGGGCAGTGCTCGGTTGGAAGAACAGTTCGTCGAACTCGACGAGCGCATCGCCAACCTCGGCGAACAGATCGGAGCGGTCACCCGTGGCGTGCACCGCGGTGGCGCCCTTGGAGAACACCTTCACGATGTGCTCCAACCGATCGGCATCCCCGGCGGCGACATCGATACCCGCGACGAGAGACGTGAGATGCATCACCGCCCGATACCCAATCTGCACGAGATCACCGCGGCCCACGACAGCCATTGGATCGATGGCCTCGGCGATGGCGCGCGGGAGCAGGTTGGTCTCGTAGTCCTCGAACGTCTCGCGGCGGAACAACCGATTCTCGAGCCGACGACGATCGCGGTGCTCAGGACCATGGAGATCGAGCAGGCAATCAGCCATGACCAACGCTCCGTCGTCGTACAGCGCTTGACGAAGATCCTTGGCACGCATCGCGTCACGCACCTCGCCGAAGCAGGAGAGTGTCACCGTCGGACGATCGACGGGGCATGTGCTCACCCGTGCACCATGTCCCACGTCAGCGGAACCGCCGACCACGACGCAGTCTTCTCCGTGGGCAACGGCGTGCGCTCGGGAATCGGGGCGAGGTCAACTTCTCGACCGCGGCAGATCAGGTGACGGAATCGTGACTTGTCGCCGAGAATCGACACGTCACGGCTCGGATCACCCTCGAGCACGAGGACGTCCGCCCGGCGGCCGGGCTCGATCGTTCCGACTTCACCTTGCTGGCCGAGTGCGACGGCGTTCGTCGAGGTGCAACAGGTGATCGCCTCGAGCGGCGAGAGCCCAAGGTGTTCCACGAACACCTCCATCTCCCGAGCGTGCCAGTGACCGTAGGGGGTGATGGAGAAGCCGCTCTCGGAACCACACAGCAGGGGAACACCAGCGTCGTAAGCCCGTCGCATCATCGCTCCCGTCTGCTCCATCTCGCGGCGGAACACGTCCTGCACCGAGGAGGCGGCTCCCGCCTTTGCCCCGTATTCGTCGAGATTGGCGAGGAACGTGAACACCGGGCCGACGGCCACCTTGCGATCAACCATCGCCTCGAGTGAAGCCTCGCCCATGTACGACGCGTGCCAGATGATGTCGACGCCCGCGAGTATCGAGTCGAGCGTTGCGCCATCACCGCGGCAGTGGGCGCTGACCCGTACGCCGAGATCGTGCGCCGTGTCGCAGACGACTTTCAATTCGTCGCGGGTCCACACCTGGATCTCACCAGATCGAGTCGGGATGGCGCCGGTGACGTGGACCTTGATGACGTCGGAGCCGTCCTTCACCTGGCGCCGCACGACGCGGATCATCTCGTCCTTGTCTCGCACGACCTCGGCGTATCCGGCCGTTCCGTGATCGGGTATGAACCGACCGGCCGTGCCGCCGACGGCGGTCATCAATGCATAAGTGCCGGCCTTCATAGTCGGGCCCTCGACCGCGCCGCTGGCAATAGCGTCACGCAGCGCGGGTCCGATGTTGAACAGACCGTCCACGTCGAGAAACGACGTGACGCCCGCCTGCAGCACCTTGCGCGCGTTATGCGCAGCAACGAACGCGGCTGATGCGGGCTCACGCCGGAAGAACAGTTCGTCGTTACTGGCCGGCTCGCCGAGGGTTATGTGAACGTGGGCGTCGATCAGTCCGGGCATTACCGTCAGGCCGGAGACATCGATGACCGTAGCGTGGCTGGCGGCTGCGGCAACGTCTGCTTCGGCGCCCACCGAGACAATGCGGTCGCCCGAGACGAGTACCGACGTGTCGAGACGTGGAGCAGCGCCAGTGCCATCGATGACGGTTCCCCTGGAGAGCAACAGTTCGGCCATTCAGCACTCTCCTTGAGCGAGCCCGCCCTGCAGCACCCGGCCGTTAGTCGTCAGTATCATCACCACTTGCCGTAGTGTACTGACATCAGCCGAGGCAGTCCACCGGCGACGAGACATCGGCGAGTGCTATTCGGATGCGGCGTACTGCACCGCGGCTCGCGAGGCGAGGAACGGGAGCACGCACGTCGAGACGAACTCCCGATGTCTGGGATGCGACGAATACACGAGGTAATCGTCGGAGCTGTCGAAGTCGGCGACCACGACGACATCGTAGTTGCCGTCGACAACTCGCGCGTCCTCACCGAATGAGAAGGAGCGGATCTGGCCGATCTCGTTCGGCAAACGCGAAAGGCCCTCCAGTACGGCGAGCTTCTGCTCGGCCGTCACGGTGTCTAAGAACTTGAACATCACCACATGTCGAAACATCGTCGCCTCCAATCACCGACAGGCACCGGCTCGGCGCCCATGGTCCAGCCCGGGCATTGTCACACACCGGGAACGTCGACAAACCACCACCGGCCACGCACCCTTCGGCGGCGTACCGATCCACGGCCGGACGGTTCGGCTCGACAAGGGATCGAACGTCGCGACCGGTCGGAGTCGTCAATGCTCTAACGCCGGGTGGGGGATGCCGTTGGTGACGTGACAGAATCGTGCGGACGAGAGGACTTGGATCGTGACCGGACACCTGAGGCGTCAACTGATCATCACCGGTGGCTGGGCTCACCCGTTCGAGCGCACTTCCCGCTTCCTCTCCGACA
>JAYTFI010000101.1:0-2098 GCA_043734485.1 Acidimicrobiales bacterium
CCACGGCGGCGGCGGGATGGCGGAGTCACCGGCTGAGCAGGCGAAGGTCATGGCGGCGTGGGGTGCTTGGTACGGAACGCTTGGCGACGCAGTTGCCGATGGTGGCGCACCGTTCGCCGGCTCCACGTCGGTGTCACCGAAAGGGCGATCGACCGCCGCGAGCGGCCTGACCGGGTTTTCGATCGTCACTGCCACCTCGCTCGATGCCGCTGCTGCGATGACGACAGGGTGTCCTGTTCTCGCCAACGGTGGCACGGTCGACGTGTACGAGTGCATCGACATGGGTATGTGACCGGGCCGCGGGGTGAAAGGACTAGAGATGTCATCGAGCGATGGAATCGCCACGAAAACCAAGTCGATGTTCCGCGAGGCGTGCACAGTTCGCGTTGGCATTGACGCGACCCCCGAGACGGTGTGGAGTCTCCTGGTCAAAGCGGCCGACTTCCCACGATGGAATTCGACCGTCACCGACATCAAAGGGACGGTCGCGCTCGGCCAGATTTTGAAGATTCGGGTGCCGATCTCGAAACGAACGTTTACCGTCAAGGTGACGGCGCTGGATGCACCACGGTCATTGATCCGCAGATCCCTTCCCGACTTCGTGCCCGTGTTCACCCGGTACGCTGCCGACCTCAAACACGAAGCCGAAAACCAGCCTGTTGGGAGGTCGTGATGGCCAGGAACGTAGCTGGTGCGGACGAAGGAACGGCCGACACTCCATGGGTGCTCAAGACTCCGCCGCTCACGTCGGAATACACGATGCACCGCGATGTGCGCGACGGGGTCGAGGTGCTCGTGTGCACCGTCGGCAAGACCGTGCTGCTCTACAATTCTCGGTGCCTTGATGACCTGCATGGCATGCTCATCGCACACGGCGACTGGATGGAACTCGGCTCGGCCGACGAACAGAAACCGGCAAAGGACGGCACCGTCGAGGCGTGGGGGCGATCGGAGTCGAATCCGGTCGGCGGTTGGTACGGCCTGGAAAAAGGGCTGCGAGGTCGTTTTGGCATGTATGTGCCACCGCTCATGGAACGCCTCGGTCTCGCCGAGGTCGAACACAACCCCAAAGGCAACCGCATGCGAGCGCTTGCCAAACCGAAGTAGTTGACAGCGCAGCCGGGGCCACGCTCTTCTGTTGCGGTCAGAATCCAACCCGGTCGTTCCGGACGCAGTAGTCGTCGTCCCGACGTCGGCGGCTGCGGAAGCCGCGCATGCTGAAACAACCCGTTGATCGACCCGTGACGCAACGCCTGCTCGATGCGCTGAACTCCCCCGTGCGCCGAGAGATCCTCTGGTTGATCTGGGACCGAGAGTTACCTGCGGGCGAGATCGTCCACGCATTCAACCTCTCGGGCGCGACGATCTCCGGGCATCTCACCGTGTTACGAGACGCGGGCCTCGTCAGCATGCGGAGCGAGGGAACGTTCCGTCACTATCGCGCCCGCCGAGATGCCGTGCAGGGCATTCGGAGTCTCCTCGAAACCGACGAACACAAGTTGTTCCCCGGGACCACACCGGCTCCGCTCGCCGACGGTCGCACCGTCGGTGCAACAGTGGTCGAGGTCGACGGTCCGTGTCCGCCGGCCGACGCATTCCGTGCATTTACCGATGCGACGCTCTACTCACGGTGGTGCGGTGTTCCGGTCACCATTGTCGATAGTCGCTTCTCGGCAACCATGGAATGGGGACTCGAAGTGCGCGGCACGTACCTCCACACTGTCGAGCCGTCGCTCATCGTCATGGCATGGGACTTCGAAGCGAACGACGTGCCGCTACCCGGAGCAGAGAACCGTGCCTATTTGGTTATCTCAGCTCGCAAACGAGGCTGCCATCTCCAACTGACACAGCTCGTTCGCTCGGCAGAACACGCCACGTACATGGAACGCGCCTGGGGCCTTGTTCTCGGACGCTTCAGAGACCACGTGAAAACCGCGCTCGATACACACACTCCAATCGCAATGCGCCCGAAACGCCAACGATCAACCCCGTCCGACTACTAAGAAGGCGCCGGCCTTGAACATGTCCCATCACGCAGGTTCTCGGCCGACAGCGCCTGGCTGCAATGCGCCGTCCTCGCTCACAACCTCACCCGTTG
>JAYTFI010000102.1:0-7840 GCA_043734485.1 Acidimicrobiales bacterium
CCGCTGACCTCGGCGCGGCGTTCGAGCATGAGCAGGTGGCCGGCTCCGTCCAGCTCATCGAGCCGCCCTCCGGGCACCAGTTCGGCGATGAGGCGCGACTGCCGGACAGGGGTCACGAGATCGCTTGTGCCCACCAAAACCAGCACCGGCAGTTCGAGCGAGCGCAGCACCTTTCGCTCGTCGTGGTCGAGAAGCGCAAGCGTCGAACGGGCCACCGCCGTGGGCGACGTGCCGGCCAGCATCGTGCGAATCTGCTCGACCCAGAGCGGGGATGGTGATTTGCCGAAGCCGAGCCGGAGCATGACGTAGCCGAGGTCGCCCGGAACACCCTGGTAGGCCTTCGCCGCCATTTCGGGGCTCTTCTCCGCGAACAGCCGGCCGAGGCGGAAAGGCGACGAAGCCGGCCCGCTGGCGACGTCCGAGGCTGCGGTGGACATGAACACGATGCCGTTCACCCGGCGGTAGAGGACGTCGGCATGGCGGCGACAGAGGTTCATGACGGCCATCCCGCCCATCGAGTGCCCGACCAGGACAGCGCCCATCAGATCGAGGTCGCGCAGCACCGTGGCGATGTCGTCGGCCAACTGGTCGACCCCATAGCCTTCGCGGCCCGGCGACGACTTCCCGTGGCCGCGCAGGTCAACGGCGATCACCCGATGGTGTTCGGCCAGGTCGGTCAGCTGGTGGTTCCAGACAACGGACGACAGGGTGACGCCGTGCAGCAGCACGATGGGTGGCGCGCTCGCGTCGCCCACTTCGACAAGGTGAATGCGGCCACCGTCGTGGCTGGCCAGCGTCCGGTGCCTGGCGCCGACGGGCTCGGCCAGGTCGACGACGGCGTCGGCTGCGAGATCGGGCGACACGCCATGACGGCGTCGATCGGCCCAGGCCAGAACCTTCGCGCCGGAGTACCCCACGCTCATCACGCCCGCGGCCACACCGGCCATCAACCCTGCTTGCTTGCGACTCACAGCTCCCTTTCCGGCCGGGGCAGTTCGAGCCCGGCGTGCAGCGACGCCTGGCCCGACGCGCGGTCGCGTTCGATCCCGGTGTCCGTTGTCCCGCGGGTGTATCGGCGCGGGACCCTTCCAGATATACCGCATGTGACCTCGTATGCGATCGTGTCCAGGCACATTGCCCAATCCCATGCCGACACGAACGCGTCGCCCTGCGCTCCGAGGAGGACCACCGGATCGCCGATCCGCAGCACCTCGTGGTCGGCTCCTACGGATGGGGGTGGACCGCAATCGACGAGCACCTGGTCCATCGTGATGCGCCCCGCGATCGGACGACGGCGACCGCCGACCAGCACCTCACCGCCGACCGACGACAGCCTCCGAGGAACGCCGTCGGCGTATCCGACGGGCACGGTTGCGATCACAGACTCCCCATCGAGCTCATAACGCAGCCCGTAGGACAGCCGTTCGCCGGCCGGAAGCACCTTCAGATGACTGATCTCGCTGACCAGGCGCAGGGCCGGGACGAGCAGCACACCGAAGTCGATGGACCGGCAGCCCGAGTCCGGATCCTGGCCGTAGATGGCGATGCCGCAGCGGACCAGGTCGTAACGGGCCGCCGGGTGGGCCAGCGCGCCGGCCGAGTTGGCGGCGTGGACGATCCCGGGATCGTGGCCCGCCGACCGCAGCTCGGACAGCACATCGTCAAACCTGCGGAGCTGGCCCGCCGTGTAGGGGTCGGAGGGCGCATCGGCCACGGCCAGGTGGGTGAACGTACCTGAGTGGCGTAGCTGCGGACGGGCCATGATGGCGGCGACCAGATCGAGCACCTCGTCGGGTTGCGCCCCGACCCGGTGCATACCGGTGTCGACCTTCACATGCACATCGATCGAGCCGCCAGCCGCCGATGCAGCCGCGGCGAGGTGCTCGATCTTCTCGTGCGAGTAGACAGTCGCCGTGAGCCGGTGCCCGACGAGGTCGCCTCCCGATCCGAACGGCGGCTCCGAGAGCACGAGGATCGGCGCAGCGATGCCGGCGAGCCGCAGCTCGACCCCCTCCTCGACGAGCGCGACGGCGAGCCAGGTCGCGCCACCGGCGATCGCCGCCCGTGCCGATTCGACGGCGCCGTGCCCGTAGCCGTCGGCCTTGACCACCGCGCACAGCGCCGAGGGCGCGACATGGTCGGCAAGGCGGCGCACGTTGGCCGTGATCGCATCGAGATCGATCTCGGCGCGCGTCGGCCGCCATCTCGGATGCAGGACCGTCATCGGCCCTCGGGGCCGAGCCCCCACCAGACGGGAATGAGGTCGGCGATGTCACGGGCGATCAGACCGTGCGCCGGCCCGAGACGTGCTGCCGCGCCATGGAGGTGCGCGCCGCAGGCCGCCGCCTCGAAGCACGAGAGCCCCTGTGCAATAAGTGCACTTATGATGCCGCTCAGTACATCGCCTGAACCGGCCGTGGCCAATCGCTGATCGCCTGCGACAACCAGTTCGACCCGACCGCTCGGATCCGCGATCACTGTCGTGGGCCCCTTCAGCAGAACAACCGCACCCGTCTCGTCAGCCACCCGGCGGCAGGCGACCACACGGTCGTAGCCGGGAGGACGGCCGGTGATCCGCTCGAACTCACCGTCGTGCGGGGTGAGGACCGTGGATCCGGTGCGCCTTCCGGAAAGTGCATCGCGGGCCGCTTCGAGCGACGGTTCGAGGGCATGGACCGCCCCGGCGCGCGAGCCCGCCGCAGTGAGCGAGCGGGGCATCCCACTTCGGCGGGCCGCGGCGTCGATGACCGCACGACGGCCGGCGGACAGTCCGGGATCAACAGCCGGATCGGCCGCCGGCGCCGGGGCAAAGCGCTCAGGCCCGCGGCTGTCAGGGGCCAGCATGGCGAGCCCGTCGCCGTCGAGCACGATCGGAACCGTTGCGTGCGCCAGCAACTGGGACACCGCGACCATCGCCGCCCGGCTGCGGCCGAGGCCCGGACCGAGCACGACGGCCTTCACCCGGTCAAGCTGGGCAAGTGCACTGCCGGCCCAGTGTTCCGCCGGCAAGGCGACGCCGACGGCTTCCGTGCCCGAGACGATGTCGCCAGGGACGCCGATGCGGACCATCCCTGCACCCGCGCGCATCGCCGCGTGGGCGGCGAGACGCGGCGCTCCTGTCATGCCCGATGAGCCACCGAACACGGCGACTGCATTGGCCCATTTGTGCGCATCCCGTTTGCGCAGAGGCAGCCGCGAACGAACCCGCTCGTCGTCGACGACATGCACCGCGATGTCCGATACGGCCAGACCGATATCGACGACTTCGACGGCCCCGGCGTATTCGGGTCCGTCACCGAACAGCAGGCCGGGCTTCCAGGCGACGAACGTGACCGTTCGCTCCGCGTGCAGCACGCGTGAGCCGGGGCGTACGAGACCGGACAGAGCGTCGAGGCCGGACGGCACATCGACGGCCAGCACCCTTGATCCGTCCGCCTCGGGTGCGACGTACATGCCCCCGAAGCCGGTGCCGAGCACCGCGTCGATCACGAGGTCGCACGGTTCGACGCGTTGGGGCGCCGGGTTGCGGCGATCGATGTCGATGACTCGGACGTGCACACCGCGGCCCCGGAGGTGTCGGGCCGCGACCCGACCATCGGCGCCGTTGTTGCCGGAGCCGGCCAGCACGGTCACGCGGCGTCCGTATGCACCACCGAGCATGGCCATCGCGGCGCGCGCAACCGCCGCTCCGGCCCGCTCGACCAGTTCGTCGAGGCGATCGGATGCGCCGGCGTCCATCGCGCGCATCTCCTCGGGCGTGACGACCGCCCTCACAGGCGCCGCTCGGCGATCACCATGGCGATCGCACTGATAGCGGTGTGCGTGAGCGTGACGTGCCATGTATCGATCCCCCGAGCGTCGGCATGGTCGAGGGCCGGACCACGGACGAGCAACGATGGCGCTCCGCTCTCCGCCACTTCCACCTCCACGTCGTGGAACCCGAATGCGCCGAGGCCGAGGCCCATCGCCTTCATCACCGCTTCCTTAGCCGCGAAGCGCACGGCGTACCGCTCGGTCGGGTCGTGCTGCTTCTCGGCGTACTCACGTTCGCCGTCGGTGAAGGTGCGCGTCCGGAACGTCGGCGTCCGCCGGAGCACCTCGCGCATGCGTTCGACATCTACGGCGTCGATGCCGATCCCAACGATCACCCGAACGTTGTAGCAGGGCTCCGGCTCGGGCCCGGTTCTCAAGGGTGCCGCGGACCCGATCCGCAGAAACGACGGGCGGTTACCAACGGGCTATTCGACGGTGACCGTCTTCGCCAGGTTCCTCGGCTTGTCGACGTCGAAGCCCTTCGCCTTGGCCAACGCGTAGGCGAAGATCTGCAGCGGCACGATGTTCACCGCCGGCGTGAACAGCTCGGCATTGGCCGGCAGTTCCGGAACCGGCAGCACGAAGTCGGCCTGCGCCGCCGTCTCCTCGTCGCCGTGGTTGGCCACCAGCACGATGGTGGCGCCGCGGGCCCGCATCTCCTGCATGTTCGACAGCAGCTTGCTGTGCAGCCGGCCCTTGGTGGCCACGCCGATGACGACGCTGCCGGGCTCGATGAGGGCGATCGGACCATGCTTCATCTCCCCCGCCGGATACGCCTCGGCCCGCACGTAGCTGATCTCCTTCAGCTTCAGCGCGCCCTCCAACGCGGTCGGGTAGCCGACGCCACGGCCAAGGAAGTAGAAGTCGCGGGTGTCCTTGAACTGGTGGGCCAAAGCGGTGATGTGCTCGGTGTGGCCGAGCGCGTCCTCGATCTTGTCGGGCAGCGACTCGAGGATCTCCATGAGCGCGCTGATCTCACCAGGGTGCAGCGTGCCCCGCAGCTGCGCCAGGTAGAGCGCAAGCACCTGCATGGCCACGATCTGGGCGAGATGGGTCTTCGTGGCCGCCACGCCGATCTCGGGCCCGGCATGCGTGTACAGCACCGCGTCGGCCTCTCGCGCCATCGAGGAGTCGACCACGTTCGAGACGGTGAGTACCTTGGCCTTGTTCGTCGAGCGGCGGGCGAAGCGGATCGCCTCCATCGTGTCGAGCGACTCGCCGGACTGACTGATGCCGACCACGAGTGTGCTCGGACCCAGCACGGGATCGCGGTAGCGGAACTCGCTTGCGACGTCGACCTCGCACGGCATGCGGGTCCAATGCTCGAGCGCGTACTTCGCCACGAGGCCGGCATAGAAGCTCGTGCCACAGCCGACGATGGAGACCCGGTCGATCTTCTGCAGATCCTCGTCGGTGAGGCGCATCTCGTCGAGCTGGAGGCGGCCGCTGGGGGAGGTGCGGCCGCGCAGCGTCTCGGTGACAGCGGCGGGCTGCTCGTGGATCTCCTTCAGCATGAAGTCGTCGAAGCCTCCCTTCTCGGCCGCTTCGAGATCCCAGGCGATGTGGCGGAGCGTGGGAGTCACTTCGACACCGTCGAGGGTCGTCACCCTGAGGAACCCGGGGCGGAGCTCGACGACGTTGTCGTCCTCGATCACGTAGATCTCGCGGGTCTCGCTGAGGATGGCCGGGATGTCGGAGGCCAGCAGCCCGGCATCATCAGTCCGGCCGCAGATGAGTGGTGAGCCGCGGCGGGCGCCGACGATGAGGTCGGGCGAACCGGCATGCAGGACGGCGATGGCGAAGCTGCCGTCAACCTTGCGCAGAGCGCTGCGTACCGCCTCGACGAGCTCCAGCCCGGTTTCGAGCTCCTCACCGATGACGTGGGCCAGGACCTCGGTGTCGGTCTCGCTGGTGAACACGTGGCCGCGAGACTGGAGGTCGTGCTTGAGCTCGACGTAGTTCTCGATGATGCCGTTGTGCACGATGGCGAGTTCGCCCGTGTGGTCGAGGTGGGGGTGGGCGTTGTGGTCGACCGGCTTGCCGTGCGTGGCCCATCGGGTGTGGCCGATCCCGGCGACCGGCGTACGGGGTGCGTCATCGATGGCGCCGACGAGGTTGGCCAGCTTGCCGGCCTTCTTCTCCAGCCATAGGCCGTCGTTCTGCAGCACCACCCCGGCCGAGTCGTAGCCGCGGTACTCGAGCCGGGCGAGTCCCTGCAGCAGGATGGGGAGTGCCGGCTGGCGACCCGTGACCGCGACGATTCCACACATGATGTGAACGCTATCGGGACGAATCACCCGACAGTTGAGGCCCTTCGGGCCGACCGTCAGCCCTTCTTGGTCGCCCACCGCTCGCGTGCGAGCCGGGAGCGCTCGATCAGGTGGCCCGGAACGCCACCAACGTCACCGCTCGGTGCGGCGCCTGGGGCCGCGGCCGTTGCCGGACCCGGAACGCCCGGGGCGGCGACCTCAACGACCTCGCCCCGCCTGGCCCACTGGTCGAGCGTCATCAGTTTGTCGCGATGCAGTGTGCCAACCCGAAGGCCGTTGTCGAACCAGACCCAATAGCGGGTCCAGCTGAGCCCCTGGACGTGGATGACCTTGCCGGGGGTTCCCGCGGGGACACCCTTCATCTCGATCGCGGCCACGACCCGCGACCCCGTGGTGAGGGCGGTCTTCGACGCGACGGCGGCCTTGGGCATGGCGACAGACGTTAGTGCTGACCGGACGGGGATGGGCTACTTGCCTATCCCGCTGACGGCCATCTCGGTGGTGAACACGCCGGTCATCTGCTCTTCGTTCCAGTCGCCCGGGGAACCGGTCGTGAAGTAGAGCTCGGCGGCCTTCCAGAGCGTGTCCCGGTCGAGCAGCGTCGGGCCGCCGCCGTACTCGCAGATGCTCTTCACGAGACGAACCAGGTCGACCGGGTAGCACGGATAGAGTCGACCTCGTCCGAATTCGCGGCACACCATTCGGACCAACATGTGTGCGTCCTCGTCGAGCTCGACCCCGAAACGCTCAGCCGTTCGGTCGAGGATCATGTCGAATTCCTCGATCGTGGTCGCCCCGATGTAGATCTTGTTCTGTATCCGCCGGAAGAACGCTTCGTCGCCGAGCTTGGCCGGATCGAGGTTCGTGGAGAACACCACCAGCACCTCGAACGGGATCGAGAACTTCAGCCCGGAGTCGAGCGACAGGTAGTCGATCCGCCGTTCCAGGGGAACGATCCACCGGTTGAGCAGCGCACCCGGCGGGATCAGCTGCCGTCCGAAGTCATCAACGAGGAAGATCCCATTGTTGGCCTTCATCTGCAGCGGCGCGGCAAAAACCTTCGAGATCGGGTCGCGCTTCAATTGCAGCATGCTCAGTTCCAGCTCACCTCCGGCAACGACGATGGGGCGCTCGCACACCACCCAACGCCGGTCGAACCCTGGCGGCTGCCGCTCGACGGCCCGATGCACGGTCGGATCGAACACGACGATGATCTGACCATCCATCTCGACCGCGTAGGGCACAACGACCCAGTCGTCGTAGAGGCGGATGAGCCGCTCGGCGATGCTGGTCTTCCCCGTTCCAGAAGGGCCGTAGAAGAAGATCGACTGCTGCGTGCTGAAGGCGGGGCCGATTCGATCCACCGTCTTCTGGTTCATCACCAGATCCTGAAAGGCGTGGCGCACCATTTCGGGCGTGACATGCACCTCGGAGCGGAGCATCGTGACGACCTCGGTGTAGCGGGCCAGAGAAACAGGGGCAATCGAGTTGTATGCGCATCGATCAAGGCTCGCCGAGGCCCGCTCACGGCCCATCGAGGTGAGCGAGAAGACGTAGTCGTTCCCCTCGAGCTTCACGACATCGACATAGTCGCGGCTACGCAGCGACTCGAAGCAGTCGGTGATGATCTGCGCGCTGAGCGCCAATTCATGCGAGAGCCGCGAGACCGACGTCCGGTTGGCCTGGAATGCGCGACGGAGTACAAGATCCTCGACGACGTTCATCGGGATGTCGAGATCCCGCTGCGTCGCTGGACC
>JAYTFI010000103.1:0-2017 GCA_043734485.1 Acidimicrobiales bacterium
GACGAGTAGCCGGTTCCGAAGTCGTCGATCGAGACCGAGATGCCCAGTCGGCGGACGTCTTCCAGGGCCTCAATCGATTTTGTTGGATCGGACATGAAGGAGTTCTCGGTGACTTCGAGTATCACGTAGGTGGGGTTGGCTCCCGAGCGTCGCAACGCATCCTGGATGTCTGAGAGCAGGTGGGCGTCCGTGAGGTTGCGGGGCGAGACGTTCAGGGCCATGGTCAGCGACAGTCCACGGTCGTGCCAGGCGCGGAGCTGGTGCAGCCCGGCGTCGAGCACCCACGACGTGAGGGGGCGGATGAGACCGGTTCGTTCGGCGATCGGAATGAAGTCGTTCGGGGGGATGAGCCCGCGGGTCGGATGGTTCCAGCGGACGAGGGCTTCGACACCGTCGATCTCCGGGGCGCCAGCGCTGGTCAATCGGTACTTGGGTTGGTAGTGGAGCTCGAGTTGGTTGGAATCGATTGCACCGCGTAGCTCTGCAACGAGGGAGAGCAGGCCGGCATTGTGGGGGTCTAGCTCCACGGCGTATGCGGTGTAGTCGAGCCCTGACTGCTTGGCCCGGTACATCGCTACGTCGGCGTGTTGGAGCAGCGTTTCGACATCTTGACCGTGGTCGGGGAAGACGGCGATCCCGATGCTGGCACCGACGTGGACCGGGATACCGGATATCACGAAGTTCTCCTTGAGGGCGTCGGCCATCCTTTCGGCGACGACGCTCGCCCCCATCACTCCGTCGGTGTGGGGCATGAGGACGGCGAATTCGTCCCCGCCCAGGCGTGCGAGGGTGTCGGTCTGTCGCATGAGGGCTTGAAGCCGGACGCTGAGTGTCTGAAGGAGTTCGTCGCCACGGTGGTGTCCGAGGGTGTCGTTGACTTCTTTGAAATGATCGAGGTCGAGCAGTATCACGGCGAACTGGGTGCCCTCCCGTTCGGCCTGCCTCGCCGCTTGCGTGAGACGGTCTCGCAGCAACGCGCGGTTGGGGAGGCCTGTCAGCTCGTCGGTCAGCGCTTGTCGGCGCAGGCTCCGTTGGTAGGACACTACGGTTCGCCACGAAAGGGCCAGCACCGCAAGGCCTATCAGCAGTGTGACGATCGACATTGGCCCGAGGCTTTCCGTCCAACCGATCCGTGCCGGGGCGGACGCCACCACATACCAGTTGTTCTGGTTGTTCGCCCCAACATCGACACGGTGAAACGCGACCCGTTCCGAACCGATCGTCGCCCTGCCGACGTCGACCTTGCCGGCGTGGAAGCGGGATCTGAACTGGGTTTGCCCAGGGATACCCAACTGCGTCTGCGGTGTTTCCCGAACGAACGGTACGGCCGAGTCGATGAGGACGAGACCGCTGCCGTCAACGATACGTAAACGGCTCTTGACGTTGACGAGGCTCGATCGAAGGCTGCTCATGGTGATCTCGTAGTGCACCATTGCTCGTTTGCCACCGTCTGCGCTTGGCATCAGCGTCGAGTTGGCAATAACCCATTCATGGGTGTCCGGGGATCGGTACGGCCGTGCCTGGAACACCTCTCCGAACTCGAGGGCGAACGTGGGCCTCACGAAGGGGTTGGCCGATTCATCCGGCGAGAGATCGGACGCGCGGGCGCGCTCCCCGCGTGTCACCCGGGCCAACTCACGACCATTCGAGTCGACGAAGCATGCCTCGCCGATCTGCCCCGGGTACAGCTGCTCGATGAAAGCCAGAGCGTCGTTCACCTGCTCGAAGAATGGACTCTGCTCGCCCGGCGCCGCGCGGAGCGACACGAAGCTCGGATTTTGGGCCAACATGCGCACGAGCGCCTGGGATCGAGCGAAATGCTCCTTGACCTCGTCGGCGTGGACGGAGGCGTCGGTCGCCAACGTGGCTTCGCGACGCTCCGCGGCTCGCTGCCGCCCCGACGTCAGGCCGACTACGAAGCTTGTCGCGACGAGGCTCAGACCGACGATTGCAGTAGCGACCTGGGCGTTCCTCATGCCGTCTTGTCGGCACACGCCAAACCAAGCTTGAAGGCCCG
>JAYTFI010000104.1:0-6364 GCA_043734485.1 Acidimicrobiales bacterium
CTCGGCCTCGGGTACCACGAGCTGCGGGCTCTCGACGACGGCCACATCACGCGGATCGTGAACAGCCCAGGCGTGTGCGTGCTGCCGGATGATCTGCACACATGGGGTTGGGCCGTCCAGCTCTATGCCATGCGCTCGGCGCAGAGCTGGGGCATCGGCGACCTGGCCGACCTCCGAACGCTGATGACGTGGTCGGCCAGTGAGCATGGCGCCGGCATGGCGCTCGTCAATCCGCTGCACGCCGCCGCGCCGACCGCGCACCAGCAGCCGAGCCCGTACTTCCCGACGAGCCGCTGCTACCGGAACCCGCTCTACCTGCGGATCGAAGAAGTTCCCGGCTACGCCGAAGTCGCACACCGTCTCGAACCGATCGCCGAAGCCGCACGTGCCCTCAACGCCGATCGTCGCATCGACCGCGATTCCGTCTTCAAGGCGAAGATGGCCGCGCTCGGCGCGCTGTGGAACGGCTGGCGTGAACGTTCGGGGCTCGAGCACGACGCATTCGAGGAGTACCGCCGCACCGAGGGCACGGCCCTGAGAGACTTCTCGACGTTCTGCGCGATCACCGAACGCGAAGTCGGGGCGTGGATGACCTGGCCGGAAGAGCTCCGGCGGCCGAACGGAGCAGCAGTGCAACGCTTCCGGGAGGACCACGTCGACCGCGTCGACTTCCATGCCTGGCTGCAATGGCTCATCGACGGCCAGCTCGAACACGCCGGTTCCGGCACTGCGCTCATGGCCGACCTCGCGGTCGGCGTCGACCGGGGTGGCGCCGATGCGTGGGTATGGCAGGACAGCTTCGCCCTCGACATGAGCGTGGGGGCGCCGCCCGACGAGTTCAACACCCAGGGCCAGGACTGGGGGCTGCCCCCGTTCGACCCATGGAAGCTACGGGCCAATGGATACGAAGCGTTCATACGAACTGTCCGCTCATCGTTCCGTCATGCGGGCGGGGTTCGGATCGACCATGTGATGGGGCTGTTCCGCCTGTACTGGGTGCCCCAGGGTTCGACACCACGTGAGGGCTGTTACGTGTACATACCATTCCGCGATCTGCTCGGTATCGTCGCGTTGGAATCGGCGCTGAGCGGCGCGTATGTCGTGGGCGAGGACCTGGGGACCATCGAGGACTATGTACGCCACGAGCTCGGGGCGGCACGGATCATGTCGTACAAGCTCAGCCAGTTCGAGACGGCTTCGGCCTCGACGTTCCCGCGGGACGCGCTGGCCGCAGCGAGCACGCACGACCTCGCCACGCTCGCGGGGTTCTGGACCGGCTCGGACCTCGCTGCGCAAGAGGCGATCGGCGTGCAGCCGAACGTCGAGGGGATGAAGGCCGTGCGCCGCAACTTCGCCGAGCGGGCCGGCTATCTCGACGTACCGGACCTGGGAGACGCGCCACGGGACGGACAGGTGGTGCCGACGGTCGACGAGCTCGTTGCCGGCGTGTACCGAGAGCTGGCGACGGCACCGTGCCGCATCGTCACTGCCACCCTCGAAGACGCGATGGGGGTCGAAGAGCGTCCCAACATGCCGGGCACGGTCGACCAGTGGCCAAACTGGCGCATCGCGCTCCCGGTTCCGCTGGAGGAGATCCTCGAAGACCCACGCGTCGCCGCGGTGGCGGAGATCCTGCGACGAGGAGCACCGGCGGTGGACGCATCGCCCACCGGCCTCTGACCGCCGCCCTCAGCCGACCGGCGTCAGCACTTCGAGTCGCCGGACCTCGGCGGCGAACCCGCAGAAGCGGGGCATGCCCGTGACCGGATCGACATCGACGTGCCGAGGTGAGCCGGTTCACGTCGATGCCACTGACCCCGTGGGTGAGCGACACGGTCCTGCGGGCTGATGCGGTCCGTCACCTCCACCCGTCGCGTGCACCTGGCCATGGGCCGAGCCGACCACAGCATCGTCCCCGGTGCTAAGCGCGCGTGCTTCTGCGCCGACAGGATGGGCCAGCAGCGTCTGGCCGTTGCGATCACCACCGGCACCGCGTGTCGGCGGTGCGATCGAGTTGGACTGTCGGGACAGGCGGCGCGGGATGAGCAAAAGGCCCTCGGCGGGTGCGTTTGCTGTCGAATGCCGCCATGTTTCGAACTGGCGGACGAGCGTGTCGGGCGCGAGGTCGAGGAGATGCCCGCAGCCGACCGGGCACGACCCAGCCGGGCTCGAACGGGTTGTCGATGATGCCGTGCGGAGCGGCTCGGAGCGTCGCCCAGGGCACCCGAGCCGACGATGCGATCTGCTCGAGCATGATCTCGTCGTCGAGGGGCCGCCCGGCGGCCTCGGCCCGCCGACCGGCGACGGCCATCACCGGCCGTTCGAGGGGGCGGCCGAACGAAGACGTCGGCGGGGTCCGTTGTCGCCGAACCCTCAAACGTCGATGATCGAGACCCGTCGCTTCGCCGCCACGGCAAGGCTTTCGATGTCGGACCGGTCGGAGGTCGCAACAGCCGTGCCACGCCGAATGCACGCTTCAACGACCGTAGCGTCGACGGCACTCACCGATCCGGCGGCACCTGACCGGAGCGTTCCTGATCGCTTTCCTCGTGGTTCATCGAGTGCCTCGACTTCACATCCTTCGAGAAGCCGGGCAAGGTTCGGCTGACGCGCTCCGCGCCAAGCCTCCACGATGCAACCGGCGGGAACGATCGGGCGGACACCACGCTGGAGCGCCCGTGCGTGGATCGCCCACATTCGACGATCGTCACGGTCGGCAGCAATCAACGCGCCGCTGTCGTAGAGAACCCCCAACGGGGCCTTTGGCAGTTTCGACTTGGCCATCAGCGACGACCGACACCGGCGCGATCCAGGAGCGTGTCCGCCTCCGCCAACTCGACCGCGGTCAGCGCCCCGTTCGTCCGCTCCCAGGCGCGGACCGCCTTGAGCCCCTTCCTCGTCGAGAGCCAGAGGTCCGCAGCATCGGCCAGCGCGGCAGACACCGTTCGTCCCTCTTCCGCAGCTTCGTTCTCGAGTCGCTCGAAGAGCTCAGCAGGAAGGGAAACGGAGCGCTTGACCACGGTCGACATGGCGCCATGGTACGACCATAGTACGACCAACGCAAGCTAGTCGCTCCGGAGATCACATCGAAGTTCAGACAGACGGGATCTCGCCTGTGCGGTACTGGCCCCGCAAGCAATACGATTCGCACTCGAAGACCTGACTAGCGGGGCTCGGACGGCAAGCGCCCGATCGCCCCGCCGTGTTCGAACCGAACCAAGCGGCGACGATGTCGACAGTACTCGGCGACCGAGGTTCAAACGCTGAAGTAGCCACCGGCTTCGAGTAGCGCAGCGTGTTCAGCTGAGCGCAGCTCGGGCCGGAGTGCAGTGTCCGGTGGCGGTTGAACCGCCATTGAAGCGTCGGTATGAAGTGCCTCGGCTGGAATCGTTTACCGAGGTGGCCAATCACCCAACGGTCGGCCAATTTCCCACTCGTGGCCGAATGGGTCGACGACCCGCCCGAGCCTCCATCCGTGTTCGTCTTGGACCGGGGAAGCTTCGATTGCGCCGGCGTCGACTGCCGCGGAAACAACGGCCTCCGGGGTGTCCACGATGAGGAGCGTTCGGCCTGTCGCGCCTCCGAGATTGTCGGGGCTGAAGCGCTTCATGGCTGGGTCAGCGCGAGACACCCAGAACGCAGCGTCCCCTGCCGCGAGTTGAACGACGATGTCGTCGCCGTCGCCGACTTGGTAGAGCACTTTTGCCCCGAAAGCCCGTTCGTAGAACGAAACCGCGGCGCCGGCACGGTCGATCCAGAGTTGCGGCTGAAAACTCGTAATCGATCGAGCTTACGTTGACCACGAAATGCTATTGCCCGACTCGGCGTCTCCGGTTCTTGCGCGTTGAAGTGGGGCGGTTCGCTGACAGGCCGAGGCCGGAACACAAAGTCGACCTGGCCTTTCACCCGTCGGAAAGGGTCATTGCATCACCTGGGTGTCAGCGAACCGCCCGGCTTCGTTCTTTCGGTGAGGCTTCACGTGTGCGCACGGGAACTACGCACTACCGGCAGAGTGCCGCGCCGACCCAACAGGATCTGCCGGTTGTCTCCACCTCGACGGCTCGAGCCCCGGAGCCGGCCTCACGCCGCACAGGCCGGGTCGCCCGGTGGTAGTAGCGGCGGACCGATAGCGTCGATCCGATGCGCTTCCGCGAACTGCTGGCCACCGACGGCGTGGAAGAGGTGAGCGAGCTGCGGTCGCGCTTCGGCGTGATGGCCTTCCATGGCGGCAACCTCGAGCGCATGACCGACGAGATCGCCACGGTCGCAGCCGAACGTGCCGGTGCCTCGCTCTACGCGGTGATCCAGACCTTCCCGATGCGCGAGCACCTTCCGTCGATCGAGGTAAGCCCCGCCGCGTCCGACCGCCTGGCGGAGTTCGTCGATCACGTCGATGTGGTGATCGCCGTCCACGGGTACGGCCGCGAAGGTATGTGGACGGATCTTCTGCTCGGAGGTCGCAACCGCTCGCTCGCGGCCCACCTGGCCGGGCACCTGCGCACTGCACTACCGGGCTATGCCATCGTCGACGACTCCGACGCGATCCCGGTGCCGTTGCGCGGGTTCCATCCGGAGAACCCGGTCAACCGGCCCCGCAACGGCGGTGTGCAGCTGGAGCTCCCGCCGAGGGTCCGCGGGCTCACGCCACATGCGTCGTCATTCGATCGGGTCGACGGTCGCATTCCGCCGACGAACGCACTCATCGACGCGCTGGTGGCGACCGTCGCCACCTGGACTCATTCGAACGGCTGACCGTGGCGATGTTCGGGTCCACACGGAGCGGCTTAGCGGAGCACATGGTGACCGTGCCCGAATCCGCTCAGTCGATCGACGTCCACCCGACACCGTCGACATAGCACCGGATCACCCTGGCCGGCGAACCAACCGCGACGGAGCGGTCCGGCAGATCCCGCGTCACCACCGACCCCGCTGCGACGGTGACGTGCTCGCCGATGGTGACGCCGGGCAGCACGATCACCCCATGCCCGAGCCAGCTCCCCGAGCCGATGCGGACCGGCTTCTCCGGCATCGTCTGCGCGCCTACGGGTTGGCCGAGATCCTCGTAGCCGTGGTTCTGGTCCGTGATGTAGCAGTTGTGCCCGGTGAACACGTCGTCGCCGATCTCGATCGCGAAGTGGGCCACGATCGCCGTTCCCTTGTTGATCAGGCAGCGGTCGCCGATCACCAGGACCGGGTCCGACACCGGAATCTGATCGGGCATCATCCCGACTGACAGCGTCACCTGTGGGCCGACCATCGTGTCGCGGCCGATGCGCATCCACCGCTCGCCGTAGATCGTGTTCCACGGGAATGAGATCATCGAACCCTCGCCGAACGCCCCGAACCGCTTCGCCCGACTGCTGTGGTGGCCGATCGCGCCCCAGAACTTGACTCGTTCCCAGCTGGAGGCCACCGCTCTCGACCGGGCATCGGCGAAGGCAGACCGCAAGCGGGTGATCGCGGGCTGGTAGTCCATGGCGGCGCCGACGGTACTCGTGGACCGGTGTGCGCGTTCGGTTTCTCACCGGGCGGAGCGAATGCGAACGATGGCGTCGCAAGATCGCCGGGCGGCGCGAAACGGACTTGCGCCGACAGCCGCACCGATAACCGATGGGGGTGCGCGACGATCTGGCACTCCGAACGCCGAACCCGAGGTCGTCCATGCCCAACTCCCCCATCGTCACCACCCGCTCCGGCCTGCTCCAGGGCGTCACGCTCGCGGCCGACCCTGAGGCCCGCCGGCAAACCGACGTCCACGTCTACCGCAACATCCCGTTCGCAGCTTCGACCGAGGGCGATGGTCGGTTCCGCGCACCGCAGCGTGAGGCCGTGTGGGATGGCGTCCGTGACGCCACTGCCTTCGGGTCGGTCGCGCCGCAGGCGCCGTCACCGCTCGAAGCGATGTTCGGCTCGGGTCCGCTCGTGACATCGGAGGACTGCTTGAACCTCAACGTCTGGACCCCCGGGTGCGACGACCGCGCCCGTCCGGTGATGGTGTGGATCCACGGTGGCGGCTTCGTCAACGGCAGCGGCACCACTGCCTGGTACGACGGCACCCGGTTCGCAGCCAACCACGATGTCGTCGTGGTAACGCTGAACTACCGTCTCGGCGCATTCGGCTATCTCCACCTCGCCGGAATCACCGACGCCGACCCCACGCTCAGCAGCAACTGCGGCCTTCTCGACCAGGTCGCTGCGCTCGAATGGGTGCGCGATGGCATAGTCGCGTTCGGTGGCGACCCGGCGAACGTGACGATCTTCGGCGAGTCGGCAGGCGCGATGAGCGTCGGTGCGCTCCTCGCCGTGCCTGCCGCCGAGGGTCTGTTCCACCGGGCCGTCCTGCAATCCGGCGCCGCAATCAACG
>JAYTFI010000105.1:0-5663 GCA_043734485.1 Acidimicrobiales bacterium
TGCGCGGGTGCGGCGATCTCGATGCCGTCCTCGCCGGTGTAACCGGTGCCCGCGACGACGCAGGGTGCGCCGCAGATGTCGATCTCGGCCACCCGGAACCGCCCAACCGATGCGGCCTCCGGGGCGAACGTGGCCACACGCGCCCGCGCTTCTGGACCCTGGACGGCCAGCACGGCGCGGGTACCGGTGGTGTCCTCCACGCGCACGGCACCCGACGTCATAGCCGTCGCTTGCGCAAGCGCGGCGGTGACCCCGTCGGTGTTGGAGGCGTTGGGCATCACATCGAACCGCGCAGCACCACGTTCGCCCGCCGCGCCGGAACGGAGCCCGGCCGCGTCCGGCAGCCACCACACGATGATGTCATCGGCCACGGACGCGTCGTCCGGGTCGAGCAGGTGTGTGTATTGAGCCCGCCCGGGAGCGACCTTCGCCAGGTCGTTGGTGAGCGCCCACTGAAGCGCCTCGAACGACCCCGCGCCCTCGACCCGGACGGTGCCCAGATGCGACACATCGAACACAACCGCCGCGTTCCGGCACGCAAGGTGCTCCTCGATCGTCCCGGTCGGGTAGCTCACCGGCATGTCCCACCCGCCGAACCCCACCATCTTCGCCCCGAGCCGCCGGTGGACGGCGTCGAGCGGCGAGTGGCGCAGCGTGACCTCGACCGCGTCGGTCACGACGAGAGGGCGGCGACCGCTTGCTTCCGCGGACCGCCCGAACCTGCGACCGGCACATCGACCGGACGTACGGCGACCTCGACCGGACGCACCGGGAACAGGTCGAGGATGGCGGCATCGAGCTCCCGCACCATCGGCGACAGCGGGACGATGTTCAGCACGCCCTGGCCCTGGCGCACGAGGTCGATGATCTCGCCGTCTTCGCGCACGAGCAGCGGGCTGTCACCGCACAGAACCAAATTCGCCGTCGCCACATCCTCGCCGAGGTTCCCGCGGAGGTACTCGACGGCGACACGCGCCGATTGCAGGGCAACGCCGGCGTCGAGGAGCCGCTTGATGACCTTCAGCTCCACAAGATCGGCATAGGAGTAACGGCGCTGCGAGCCGCTGCCCTTGGCATCGGCGATCGACGGACGCAACAGATTGGTGCGCGCCCAGTAGTCGAGCTGGCGGTATGTGATGCCGACGATGGCACACACTTGTGGGCCTCGGTAGCCTTCGGGGGAAATTACAGTCATCGACGCGGGTCCTTGACGTGGTTGGGAAGCTTCGAAGAGCGTTGGGGAAATGAGCCACTCGACACCGGCGTAGTTACGACGATGCAAGCAAGGCTAGAGAACCCGCTCTCCGGCGTCAACGTTCATCGGAACCTCGACCCCCGCTCACGCCTTCTTGAAGTCCTCAGGATCGATGTCATCGATGAAGCGGCGGAACTCGTCGAAGAGGTGCTCGGCATCACCGGACGCCAGCTTCCCGCCATCTTCGACGGCCAGGTCGGGCACCGCGCATTCGTCGAGCACGGCATCGTTCGCGTACACCTGCACCTTGCGCCGTACGGCAACGGCGATGGCATCCGAAGGCCGACACGACACGACCCGACGTTCGCCGCCGATGCCGATGTGCATCTCCGCATAGAACGTCTTCTTGCGGTACTCGGTGATGACGACCTGTTCGAGCTCCGCTCCGACGGCGTCGAGCACCAATGCGACCATGTCGTGGGTGAGCGGCCTGGGCGTGGAGCGCTCTTCGAGGCCGTGCTTGATGGCCGAAGCCTCGGCGATGCCGATGAAGATCGGCAGGATGCGCCGGGTGCCGTCCATCGCTCGCAACTCGACGAACGGCGTCTTCGTGGTGTCATCGATACGAACGTCTACGACTTTCAGTTCGACCACGCGTGCACCCTACCGCCGGGCGGGCCGTGCGGCGTCAGCGCACGTCGAGCGCGGCCCGCAGGACCTGCCGCAGCGCCACCACCCGCAGCTGCTCCCCGAGGCGGGCCAGCGTTTCGAGCGTTTCAGCAGCCTGGACCCGGGCGTCGTCACGACGTCGGCGAAGCAGGGGCGTGACGATCTGGGAGAAGAAGTCGGCCTCCCGATCGGCGGCCGTCTTGTACATGCGCAGGTGTCGGGGCTCGACGCCGAAGGCCCGGAACGCGGCGGTGGCCTTTGCGGCCACGAGCGCATCCTCGTCGTAGTACGTCGCGGCGAAGACGTGGCGTCCGATGATGAGGCCGAACTGTTCGAGCAGCCGGATGTCCTCGATGGCCAGACCCGAGGCCGAGGCCAGCTCGTTGAGAGTGAGGCTGACTCCTGTGCCGATGCCGACCAGGGGGTTGCGCGAACCAAGTGCGTCCGGTGCCGGCCGCTCCCGTGCGCCTTCCGGGTTTGTTGGCACCGGTACCGAGAGGGCGGCACCCGGTCGGGCCGGCTGGTCGCCTGACGGCGCCCGTCCGTTGCGCTCCGCCGGTGCCGTCCGCGACTGCATCGACGGGTGCCGGCCCTCGCCGAGTGCACGCGGGGGCGCATCGAGGTGGGTGCCCTCGCTCCCGTCCAAGGCATCAGCGAGCTCATCCGCGGAGTCGCGGTGATCGTTCTGTTGCGGATCGACGCCCACGCCTGACGGCGACCCGGTCCGACCACGTAGGGATGTTCCTGAACCACCCGCACCACCGGCACCCGAGGAGACCGGAAGGAGTCCGGCCGACTCGGCATCAGCAAGGCTGGCCCGGATCACCTTCAGGGGTAGGTACTTCTCCCGCTGCTGCTGGAGCACCCAGCGCAGCCGCGACAGATCGGCCGGGTAGAACTTGCGGTACCCCGACGGTGTCCGCTCCGGTTCGAGGAGGCCCTGGCTCTCGAGGAATCGGATCTTCGAGATGGTGATGTCCAGGAACTCTTCACGAAGAGCGTCGAGCACCTCGCCGATCGAAAGGTAGGCGCGAGCACCGTTCTCCGGACCGCTGGTATCCGAGCTCACCGGGATTCAGGGATCCGCCGCTCGGCCGAGGAGAGGAACAGCAGCCGGAACTTCCCGATCTGCACCTCGTCCCCGGTCACCAGCGTGACCTCGGTGATGCGTTCTTTGTTCACGTACGTCCCGTTGAGCGAACCGAGGTCGCGGGCGACGTAGCCGTCGCCTGTTCGTTCGAATACGGCGTGGCGGCGCGACACGGTGACGTCATCGAGGAACAGGTCCGCCTCCGGGCTGCGGCCAGCGGTGGTCAGTGTGTTGCCCAGGAGGTACGTCTCGCCGGCCTCGGGTCCGCGCGACACCACCAGAACCGCGGGACCTCCGGTGGTGATGTGGACCTCGACATCCGCGTCGAGCGCATCGGCGTCCACCGCGTGGAGCGTGAGGGTGAGATCGTCGCCGATGGCCACCAGCGAGGCACCACAGGACGAGCAGAAGTTGGCCGAGCCGGGGTTGCGATGGCCGCACTGACCGCAGAACACGTCGCCCGTCATGACATTCACAAAATCTCCGACTCCGTGCGCTAGCTCTCGGTGAGCGCTGAGTACGCCTCCGCGTCGAGAAGGTGATCGAGCTGGGAGGGCTCGTCCATCTCGATCACACACAACCACCCGTCACCGTACGGGTCACTGTTCACGAGCTGCGGCTCGTCGGCGAGCCTCAAGTTGACCTCGCGCACGGTTCCCGAGACCGGGGCGTAGATGTCGCTCACCGATTTCGTCGACTCGACCTCGCCGAACGAGCCACCGAGAGCGAAGGCGGATCCCACGTCCGGCAACTGCACGAACACGACATCACCGAGCGCGTCTTGCGCGTAGTCGGTGACGCCGATGCGCACCGACGTCCCGTCGATGGCGGCCCACTCGTGATCGGTGGAATAGCGCAGATCCCCGGGCACCAACATGAGCCAGAACGCTACTGCACGACTGCGCTGCGACCATGCCCCGCCCCATGCCCGCCCCGTGCCCGCCTCTGCCTGCTCATGACGGCAAATCGCCTGCGTCATGCAGCGGCGCCTCGGCTCTGGCGACCTTCACGAAGTGCATTGCGGGCCAACGGGATGTACGTGAATGCGGCGTAGTAGCTGAACGCCAGCGCAGGGATCGCGCACAGCCAGGCAAGGTCGTCGGCGACGCCGCGCCAAGAGAACGTCGAGCGATGGGCAAGGAACAGCGGAAAGGCGAGCATGAATCCAAACGTCCCGGCCTTGCCCACCCATTGCACGTCGATTCGGCGCGCGCCCATCGCCGCTATGACCAGCACGGCCACAGACACGAGCGCCTCGCGGGCGACCACGGCGACGCCGAGCCACACCGGGACAGACCGGTCGATCAGAATTCCGGCGACCCCCACGCCGAGCAGGATCCGGTCGGCGACAGGGTCGAGGATCTTCCCCAGCGTCGAACCCTGATCGAAGTGGCGGGCGATGTAGCCGTCGATCCAGTCGGTGCAGCCGAGCGCCGCCAGCAGCGACGCGGCGGCGGCTCGGTTGTGGCGTCCGAAGAGCAGCCACAGGAAGATCGGCACGCAGAGCAGCCGGGCCGAGGAGATGGCGTTGGGAACGGTGGCGATCCGGTCGTCTCCGTGTCGGGCCACGCGCTGAGTGTACGCATCCATGCAGGTCGTCCGACCTAGAGCGGACCGATGGCTGATGGGTACTTGTGCCCAGCGCGACGCGAATTCATCAAAACCGATGACGAAAAGAACACAGAACGCCGTGATCATCGCGTCACCCCACCACCACGGGTGGGCGACAGGATTGAGATGCTGCGCCACTTTCGTCGACTTTTGCGCAGAGCAATTGGCACACCCCGTGAACGCGGCGCGGCCGTAGTCGAGTTCGCCCTCGTCTCGCTGATCTTGATCCCGTTAGCCATCGGCACGGCGGAGTTCGGCTACCTGATCCAGAAGAAGCAGCTCCTCGGTACGGCTGTCCGGGCGGGCAGCCGAGTTGCCGCGAACTCGTGCCTGGCCCTTGCCACCGACACGTCGACCACTGACTGCGAAGGGGGCAGCCGGGCGTGGGACGACTTCAAGATCCTACAGGCCGTCCGCGGCGCGCTCGGCGGCCATATGAACGACGTCGAGTACATCTCCGTCTACCGCGGCCAAACCTCGACCGATGGATCGATCCCGCCGGGTGGACCGATTGAGGTCTGCAAGAACCCCGCCCCGGGCTCACCCGGCGAACCAAATTGGTGCAACATCTACCGCCAGGACGCCTTCGCCCTCCTCAGTACCCTGACCTCGCAGACAGCAGCAACGGAGTTCAACTGCGATACCGCGACCAGCCGGTCGACGAATTTCTGCCCGGTGCGGAAAATGGCCTTCAACCCGCCGATCCTGGGCCGTCCCCGAGGGTTCACCAATGCCGCGTACGTCGGCGTCTACGTCAAGTTGAAGCACAACTTCATCACCGGTCTGTTCGGGCACGAGAAGGACCTGACCGAGTACGCGTTGTTCCGGCTCGAGCCTTCACCGCTCGCCAACGACACCATCGAGTCCATCCTGGTCCCGACCACCACCACGACGACTACGACGACGACCAGCACGACGCTGCCCCCGACGACCACCACCACGACGACAACAACGACCACGACGCTGCCGCCAACGACGACCACCACGACATCGACGACCACGACCCTGCCCCCGACCACCACGACCACCAAACCAACCACCACCACCATCGCAACAACCACCACCAACGCAACCACCACCACCAAACCAACCACCACC
>JAYTFI010000106.1:0-6243 GCA_043734485.1 Acidimicrobiales bacterium
GACCTGGCGCACACGGTGTCCGAGATCGGCGACCATGCGAAGGCAGCCGGTTGGCCGCTCGAGATCTCCAGCGCGCTGATCGGTTCGTGCACGAACTCGTCGTATGAGGACATCACGCGCACCGCCTCGATCGCCCGCCAGGCAGCCACCGCTGGCCTTGCCGTGAAGTGCCCGTTGCTGATCACCCCCGGCTCGGAGCGGGTACGCGCCACGATCGAGCGCGACGGCTTGCTGGCCGACCTCGAGGCCATCGGCGCCACGGTGCTGGCCAACGCGTGTGGTCCGTGCATCGGCCAGTGGAAGCGCGACGACATGGAGGACGGCACCCCGAACACGATCCTCAACTCGTACAACCGCAACTTCCCGAAGCGCAACGACGGCTACGCGACCACGTACTCGTTCGTCGCCTCGCCCGAGACGGTGATGGCCTACGCACTTGCGGGCACGCTCGACTTCAACCCCATCACGGACACGCTCACCGCCACCGACGGTACGCAGGTGAAGCTGGCCGAACCGTTCGGCGACAAGCTCCCTTCGAAGGGTTTCGAGTCCGGCGAGGCCGGCTTCGTCGCCCCGCCCGAAGAGGGCAGCGGCGTCTCCGTGTCTGTCAGCCCGACCAGCGACCGCCTCCAGTTGCTCGACCCGTTCCCGGTGTGGGACGGCAAGGACTTCACCCTCCTACCCGTGCTGATGAAGGCCCGCGGCAAGTGCACCACCGACCACATCTCGATGGCCGGCAAGTGGCTCAAGTACCGCGGCCACCTCGAGAACATCTCCGGCAACTTGTTCATCGGCGTCAACAACGCCTTCACCGAAACGCCGGGCATGGGCTACGACACGTTCGCCGGCGACGAGCTGATGATCCCGGACCTGGCCAAGCGGTGGAGCACTGAGGGCCGCTCGTGGATCGCCATCGGCGACCAGAACTACGGCGAGGGCAGCTCCCGCGAGCACGCCGCCATGGAGCCCCGCTACCGCGGCGCGGCGGCCATCATCACCCGCAGCTTCGCCCGCATCCACGAAACGAACCTGAAGAAGCAGGGCGTGCTGCCGCTCACGTTCGCCGACCCGGCCGACTGGGAGAAGATCGGCAAGGACACCCGCATCTCGATCGTCGGGCTGGCAGATCTCACGCCGGACGTCCCCGTCACCGTTGAGCTACACCAGGGCGACGGCACCATCGACACGATCCTGTGCAACCACACGATGAGCCCCGAGCACATCGAGTGGTTCCGTGCCGGCGGTGCGCTCAACCTGATCCGAGCCGCCCAGGTAGCGAAGCCGGCAGGCTGAACGACCATGCCGGGGAGGCACGACCCGGGCCGTACGATCAGGTGATGCCGAGTCGGGTCGCTGCCAGCGTCTCACGGGTCGCAACGGACTCGGCCCACCTCGGTCAGCTGCGATTCCGGATCGCCAACGTCATCGCCGGTTTCATCCCGGATTTCGCCAGTGCGTCGCTGCGCAGCCGCATCTACCGGCTCGCCGGGCTCCGCATCGCGAAGTCGGCCTGGATCATGGGCAACCTGCACCTGCCGACGGGGGCTCGCGGGTTCGTCGACCGTTTGCAGGTGGGCGAGCACGTCGTGATCAGCACCGGGGTCGTCATCAACCTCGATGGTTCGGTGACGATTGAAGACGACGTGACCATCGGGCCGTTCGTCCGCATCTACACGGCCAGCCATCGCCTGGGCGGGCACGATCGGCGTTGCCTGCCCGATTCCGTCGCCGAACCCGTCGTGATCGAGCGTGGTGCATGGGTCGCGCTCGGTGCGACCGTGCTCCCCGGCGTGCGCATTGGCGCCGGTGCGGTGGTGGCCGCAGGCGCGGTTGTCACCGAGGATGTGCCTCCCGATGCGTTCGTCGCCGGCGTTCCCGCCCGCGTCCAGCGCATGCTCAGCGGCGACAGCCCGGACGACGACATCCGGCCAGGTGCCTGAGCCCGGGTCAGGACCGGAAGGACGACGGGGCACAAACAAAACGACGGACCGGCCCGGGGGGAGGGCCGATCCGTCGTGCTTGTGAAAGGATCGTACAAGTCGTCGGGAGCATCGCTCCAACAGTTTGTGCGAATGTCATCGATCGTCAGAACAGATATGCCAGGTGAGCAACGGTGCCGTACAGCTGAAGTCGACTTCCGTAGTTCGCCAGCCTACCGACTAGTAGGTAGGCTGGACATCGTGGACGATCTCTCCCTCCTCAACGAGCTCACCCCTACCGCCGAGACGCTCCTCGAGCGCCATCTCGCGACCACGAAGACGTGGTACCCGCACGACGTCGTGCCGTGGAGCCTGGGTCGCGACTTCGAGGCCGGCGAGGCCTGGGATCCGAACGAGTTCCCCATGCCGGACGCGATCCGCAGTGCGCTGTTCGTGAATCTGCTGACCGAGGACAACCTGCCGTACTACTTCGCCACGATCGACCGGATGTTCGGGCGCGACGGTGTCTGGCGTACCTGGTCGCACCGATGGACAGCGGAGGAGAACCGCCACGCCATCGCCATACGCGACTACCTCACCGTCACCCGGGCCATCGACCCGGTCACTCTCGAAGACGCCCGCATGGCCCAGATGTCGGGCGGTCAGGTGCCCGAGCCGGACAGCGCAGCCGACGGCGTCGTCTACGTGGCGATGCAGGAGCTTGCCACCCGCATCGCTCATCGCAACACCGGCAAGATGCTTCGCGACGCGGCGACCGACCATCCCGCTGCGGCCGCCGGCTACGAGGTGCTCAGCCGCGTCGCTGCCGACGAGAACTTCCACTACCTGTTCTACCGGGACCTCGCCTCGGCCGCCCTGGCCGTCGATCCGTCGAAGGTCGTCATGGCCATCGAACGCCAGGTGCGCGAGTTCGAGATGCCGGGGACGGGGATCATCGGCTTCGCCGACCATGCCGCCGCGATCGCCGCGGCCGGGATCTACAACCTCGAGCTCCACCACGACCAGATCCTTCAGCCGGTGGTCATGCGCCACTGGGCGGTCGACAAGCTCGAAGGGCTCAGCGCCGAGGCGGAGAAGGCCCGCGAGAAGCTGATCAGCCGCATCGAGCGGATCGGCCGAATGGCCAAGCGGGTCACCGAGCGGGCCAAGGTCACCGCCGAGCGCATTGCCGAGCGGGGTGAGGCGTGTGCCGACGCCATCGCCGGCGCCGCGCTCTCCGTGGCCTGAACCGTCCGTTGGAACATCGTCGGCCGCCGACGATCCGAAAACTGAGCCCGCGGGCGGCCCGGACGGGTCGAGACGGGTACGGTGGCAGGCAATGGCTGCTGCCCCTCCAGCGACGGTGCCTCCTCTGGGTCTCTCGTTCTCCACACAGATCCGTGCCCGGCACCGGGGCACGGTCACGGCTGGTCTCACCGACCTCGATGGTCGCCTCGACGGACGTGAAGTCGTGGTCTTCGCCATCGATGGGAACGAACGGCGTGGGGCGCTCAGCGAGGGCGACGGCGCGCTGATTGCGGAGGCGGCACGGACTGCGCTCGAGATGCGCCGGCCACTCGTCGGCATCGTCAGCTCCGTCGGCACAGACATCCTTGAGGGGATCGCCGCGCTGCATGGCTGGGGGGTCGCGGCCCGGGCCATCTCGGAGTGTTCCGGACTGGTTCCGGTGTCGATCGTCGTGGACGGCCCCGCTGTCTCCGGCGTCGCGCTGCTCCTCGGGCTCGCCGACCTCGTCGTCATGACGCAGGACAGCTACGCGTTCGTCAGCGGGCCGTCGATGGTGGCGGACTTCACCGGCATCGTGCTCGACAACATGTCGCTCGGCGGGGCAGCTACGCATGCCAAGCACACGGGCCTGCCGGCAATGGTCGCTACGGACATCGAGGCTGCGCTCGATGAGTTGTGCGCGGCCCTGGCCTACCTGCCCGATCACGTCGATGCCGAGGCCCCGTTCTTTCCCACCGACGATCCGACGGAACGAGACGCGCCCGAGCTCGACGAGATCATCCCGGAGAGCTCAACCGGAAGCTATGACGTCCGCAACGTGGCCCGCAGCCTCTCCGACGACGGCGTCATCCTGGAGTTGCGGGCCCGTTGGGCGGCGAACCTCGTTACCGCGTTCGCCACTATCGGCGGGCGCCCGATCGGAATCGTGGCCAACCAGCCGGTCTCGTTGGCCGGCACGCTGGACATCCCGGCCGCGCAGAAGGGTGCCTGGTTCGTCGCACTGTGCGACGCCTTCAACCTGCCGATCCTCACGCTCGTGGACACGCCGGGCTACTTCCCCGGCAAGGACCTGGAATGGCGGGGCATGATCCGCCACGGCGCGCAGATGGCCTTCGCCTATGCCGAGGCCACGGTTCCGCGGGTGTGCGTCGTGCTGCGCAAGGCCTACGGCGGGGCGTTCATCGTCATGGACTGCAAGACAATGGGCAACGACTTGTGCATGGCCTGGCCGTCGGCCGAGCTGGCCGTGATGGGCGCGAAGGGCGCGGTGCAGATCCTGTACCGACGTGAGACCGAGGAGACTCGGCTGGCGCTGGAGAAGCAATACGGCGACGCGTACCTGAACCCGTACGTCGCAGCCGAGCGGGGCTACGTCGACATGGTCGTCGCGCCGCACGAGACCCGGCGGCTCGTGGCCCGATCCCTCGATCTGCTGGCCACGAAGCGCGAGATGCTGGTCGGCAAGCGGCACGGCAACAGTCCGCTTTAGAACCGCTGTGGCCCGTGCCGTTCCGGCCGGCCGTCGAAGTCCAGTCCCTGATCCGAATCCGCCACCAATGGTGAATTCGGGCTCAAGTCCGCAGACGATCGAGACGATGCCCGATGCGTCATGCGCGTATTCCGAGGACCCGGCCGGATCGCTCGGGGTGCTGTCGGAGCGTTGACGTTGGGCGTGCTGCTGGCCGGGGCCATCGCCCCTCCCGCCCGAGCAGTGGCACCGGACCGCGAAGTGCGCTTCCTCGAGATGATCAACGACGCCCGCGCCATCCGGGGGCTCTCGAAGCTGCGGAGCGACTCGGAGCTGCAGCGCGTGGCCACCGAATGGAGTCGCCGGATGGCCGGTACCGGCAAGCTCTCGCACAACCCGAACCTCGCCGCGGAGTACCACGGCGTGTGGAGGAAACTCGGCGAGAACGTCGGTCGGGGCGCAGGCGTCGAGGACATCCAGCGGGCCTTCGAGGCAAGTCCTGGCCATATGAAGAACATCATCGATCCTGACTTCGATACGGTCGCGGTTGCGGTGGTCGAGCTCGGCGACACCATCTACGTCACCGAGCAGTTCCGGTCGAGCGGCCAGCCACCACCGAACGTTCCGGATGTATTGGGGGCCGCGGCCCCCGCAACCGTTGCACCGATCGGTGCCGCGAGGACGCTTCCGACCGTTCCGCCTGCTTCCGTGGCGTCCGCGGCATCTTCCTCGATACCCATGACACCGCCGACGTCGACCTCGGTGCTGGCCGGACGCACGGCCCGCTAGCGGACTCAAGATGCCTCGCTCGCGGTGTTCAAAGCCGTGCGCGAATCAAGCGCCGAGTTACTCCACCTCATGATCGAGGACGACTGGAAGCGCTCTGGCACGCATTCCGACAGCGGCGCCTACTCGACGGAGCTTTGGCTTGAGCTGTACAAACGGATTGCGTCGGCTACCGATGACACCCGCACGCCGTAGGCATCGACCACAGCCCCGACCCACGGCGGCCGCGACGCCGCAGCCACGGTGATCGGCGCGTCGAGAGGCGATAGTTGCACCGCCGAGCGGACGAAGTTGGCGGCGTAGTCGCGCGGCCGCACATCGGTCGACAGTTCGAGCAGAGCGAACGGATCGGGTGTCGTCCGGGCCGGCACAGCGGTTGCGTTCGGCACGTCGAGGTGGAGGCTCCCCGGCCGAACTCCTCCACCGGCAAGACCGGGGCCATCGGCGATGATGACGCCCCGGACCAACGACGGACGGGCGCCGGAGATGAGCAGGGCGATGTAACCGCCCAGTCCCCGGCCGAGGATTGTTGCCGGGCCGACCGTACCCAGCGCGGCATCGACGTCGCCCATGAGGATCTCGCACGTGTAGCCGCCACCCGGCGGAATGCTCGAGGCACCGTGACCGGTGAAATCGAGCGCGCAGATCGACCCCGGCCAGTCTGCGGCGTCGGCGGGGATCTCGCGCTCTGCCGATCGCCCGAGACCGTGCAGCAGGAGCAACATCGGCCCGCCCTCGACAATGCGCAGCACGTGGAGCGCGAGCTGCACGCGTGCGTGGTCGATCATGACGGTCGTGGCTTCCGTCAGCGCCGCGGTCGTC
>JAYTFI010000107.1:0-8932 GCA_043734485.1 Acidimicrobiales bacterium
GTCATCGGAGAGCTCGCACTCCTGGTCGCGGAGCCAAGATCCGCGACGGTCACCGCGATCGACGAATGCCTGCTGCTGCGCCTCAGCAAAACGGTATTCGACGAGCTGTTGCTGGACTACCCGGAGGTCGCCGGCGGCGTCATCACCGCGTTGGTTCGGCGCTTCCGTGCCCGCGATGTGAGGTTCGGACCAGACGTAGCCAAGCCGTGACCACCGACCGGCTCCGCTCCCCGGTCACGCTCCTTGCCGCTCAGGGTGTCGCGCTGGGGCTCCTTTGCGGCTTCGTGATCATTCCGGCATCGGGGATCTTCCTCGCCCGTTACGGCTCTGAAGGGCTGCCGTTCGTCTACCTGGTGGTGGCTCTCGCTGGCGGGCTGATGGCACCGCTGATGGCGTACGCGTTGCGCCGCTGGTCGCTGGCATCGGTGTGTGTGCCGGTGCTCGCCATCACGTCTGCACTGGTGACAGCGGTATGGCTGGGACTGGAGCTGGCCGACGCGGCCTGGCTCTCCTTCGTCCTGCAAGTGTTGTTCCCGCTGCTCCTTCAGGTGGGTTTCGTGTTCATCGGCGGGCAGGCCGGGCGGCTGCTCACGGTTCGTCAGATGAAGGAGCAGTTCCCGCGGATCGTCTCCGGCTTCGTCGTCGGCTTCCTCCTCTCCGGGATTCTCGCACCGCCGTTGCTCGCCGTCGTGGGTGCGACCGAACGCCTCCTCGCCGGCACGTCCATCTCCGCGATCATCCTGTTGGCGCTCGTCCTGCAGACACGCCGCCTCTTCCCCGCCGAGCTGGGCACGGTCGACGAGCCGCAGGGCGATGGACCGCGTCTGCCGTTGCGGAAGCTGGCCACGGGCCGACTCGTCATGGTGCTCCTGGGATATCAGCTGATGTCCATGCTGGGTACGCAACTCGTGGACTTCCTGGTCTTCGACCGCGCCGCAGCAAGGTTCACGACCAGTCAAGACCTGGCACGCTTCACCTCGGCGTTCACCGTCGCGCTGAACGTCTCCGATCTGCTGTTCCTGACCGTCGCCGGACTCCTGTTGCGCCGCTTCGGGATGCGGCTCGGTCTGACCGCCAATCCGGTGATCGTAAGCGCGCTTGTCATCGTCGGCGCAGTGTCAGGGGGCGCCCTCGGGGTCGGCTCCATGGCCATGTTCATGGCCGTCTGCGGAGCGAGAATCACCGACATCTCGTTGACGGACGGCACCACTCGCACGTCCATCAACACGGCCTATCAGGCACTGCCGTCCGACCAGCGTCTGGGAGTGCAGGCCACGGTTGAGGGCATCGGAGGACCCTTCGCGATCGGCATCACCGGTGTGCTGCTACTGGTGGTCCAGCGCGGGTTCGGGGGTGGGCCGTTGGCGGTATCGGCCGTTACCGTGGCGGTTTGCCTGTTGTGGATGCTCTCGGCGTCCTCCGTCTACCGTCAGTACCAGACCAGCCTGCACAACAACCTCCGGCGACGCGTCCTGAAGACCGCGGACGTGCTCATCGACGACGACGCCAGTGCCGCGGTGATGCGGCGGCTCCTCGATGGCGATGCCGCCGACGTCGTGGTGGCACTGGACGTGATCACCGCCCAGCCCGACGCGTCGGACCGGCTCTCGGCCCTTCTGGCGCATGGCGCCGCCGCGCCGTTCGCTCGCTCTGGTGCACTTCAAAGGCTGGCGCGCGTCGACCCCCAGCGGGTGGCCGCCCTGGGTGCAGATGAGGCGGACCCGATCGTCGGGCTGGCTGCCGTCATCGCGAACGTGGCCGACGGGGCGCAGGTCGCAGAGCCGATTCGGTTCCACATCACCCGTTCGCTCAGCCACACCGACCCCGACGTACGGGCCGCAGCCTTCCGTGCCGCCGTGTCCATCGGCGATGAGCCGATGATGGCGTCGGTGCTCGGGGAATTGGCCTCGGGACGCCCCTTCTCGATGGCCGCTGACGCATGGATCGAATGGCCGCAGCGCTATGCGTCCCTGCTCGACCGACAGTTGTCGGATCCGCGCGCGGCGCCGGTGCCGCTCGTGCGCCTCATCCGCAGTTGCCCGAAGATCCACGAGTCGGCCGTGGCGGCGGCCCTCGCCCGACACGCTGAGCACAAGGACCGAGATGTCGGCCTGGCGGTCCTGCGGGCGCTCGACAGGGCCGCTCCGGCGGGTGACAAGTGCCGGCTCGAGGTGGCCACGACAACGATCCGGATGGACGCAGCCCACTCGCTGCGGCTCCTCCACGCGATCGGCAGGGTGAGGGGGAGTCCCGAGACCCAGGCGCTATGCGACGCGCTCCGCGATGAACTGCTCCTGTTGCGACGACGCACGTTGGCATCGCTGGCTCTGGTCGGCGACAGGGCCGCCGTGCACAGAGCGGCCCAGCTGCTCGACGGCGGTGACCAGCGCGCAGCAGCCCTGGCACTCGAGACGCTCGAGGTCACGGTGCCAACCTCACTTCGCATGTTGTCCATGCCGTTGCTCCAGCCAACCGATGACCACCGCGGACGCCTGCAAACGCTGTCCAAGGTGGTGTCATCGACGTCGACACCCGTTGCACTCGACGATCTGCTCACCGATCTGATGCGGGACGGCGAGGACATATGGCGGAGGCCCTGGCTCCAGGCCTGTGCATTGCACGCGGCCGTTTCGCTCGGACGTCCTGTCGCCGATCGCCTGGTCGAGATGGGGGCCGGGATGCCCGAGGACGGCGCCGCCCATGAGACGGCCATGTGGGCACGCACCCGTTCATCCACGCTGGCGCCGGATGCGGAATTCCTCAGGTGAGCGCCGGACGGCGACCCGTCGCCCACCGCCCTTCGCCCCGCCGAGATTGTCACATTCGTCGAACGTGACGGTCGAGGGGCTGGCTGGTCGTCGAGGTCGGCGAGCAGTTCGAACTTCACGATGGTCTTGGTGCTGCTCGTATCGGCGACCCACCGCCACACGCGTTCGGCATCGGGTTCAAACTCGGCGTTTCGGAGTGCGGTTTCGAGGCGCCGGGTGACCTGTACGTCGATGTCTGTCGTTCCGGCGTGACGGAACTCGCTGTCGCTGCAGACAGATCGGGCGGCTAGAACTATGTCGGGTGGATCAAGACCGTGTCTGCTCTGGAGTACGACGACGCGATGCGCTTGGCGGTTGAGGAGACCCGCGATGATGTGCGACGACGCCGTGTCCGCTGAACCCCGTCCGTTGTGTCATTGATGCGAACGCGCCTATCGCAATGACTGGCAGTTGCGTTTGTGGCGTTTATGTATCATAATGGCTGTATGAGTATGTCGGCTGCTTTCGAATTGAATGCACGTGACCGGAAACGACTCGCGGCCCGGCTCGCGCTCCCCGCAGATGTACGAGCGATGGCGGTGCGTACCCCGAGCGGTGAAATCGAACTTCCAGCAGCAGCGCAACGCGCCGTTGCCCAGTTACTTTCGGAACTGGCCACGGGAAGTTCCGTACACGTACTCGCTGACGATCACGATCTCACGACAGCTGAAGCCGGAGAGCTACTCGGGTTGTCACGGACCTTTGTTGTTCGGCTCATCGACGACGGGGTGATTCCCGCCCACTATGCAGGCACGCACCGGCGGGTTCGAACATCTGACGTGCTCGCATACGCCCGTCAACGTCAAGACCGACTTGATGCCGTCGCCGAAATCGCACGCGTCGATGTAGCACTCGGCATTCCTTACCGTTGAAACGTCAACGCGTCGTTCTCGACGCATGCGTCCTTTACCCGCCAGCGTTACGCGACTTTCTCCTCACCGTCGCCGCCCTTGATGGCTTCGTGCCGATCTGGAGCGACGTTATCCTCGACGAGGTAGAACGGAACGTTCTCGAAGACAACCCCACGATCGACCCAACCGTTTTCCGGACGCACACGCTGGCGTCGATGACACGAGTATTTCCGCATGCAGCCGTTGCTCCGGCAGCAGAGCGCGAATTTGACGTCACAGGCGTTCACGAAGGCGATCGTCACGTCGCCCTGACAGCAATCGCGTCTCAGGCAAACGCGATCTTGACGATCAACCAAAGGCACTTTCCGAAAACGTCGCTGCAACGACATCGGATAGCCATTCTGACCCTTGGCGATCTCACGCAGTCCGTGATCGATGCAGACCCACTGCTCGTGCCGGTAGCCCTTGACCAGCTCTCGCGTCGATGGCGAAGTCCTTCACACACCGTCAGCGAAATCATCGACCTCCTAGCAAAACACCCGACCATGCAAGGTACCCTCGCCTCGCTCAAGCATGGGCCGTGACCCAAGCGGACTCGGGGACGCTGCCCAGCAGCGAAGGATGCTGACACAAGGCCAATCATCGACAACGCCCGAGGAGGTCCCGGCGTTGGGGCGGACTCTGCGGAGTCAGCGGAGAAGCAGTCGGAGTCCACGCAGGTCAGCCGAGTGAAAGCACCTAGGAAGACAAGAAACACAGCCTTGCCAAGGTGAGGGTCGCGGGTTCGAATCCCGTTTTCCGCTCCAAACAAAACCGCAGGTCAGGCAACCTTTCGAGGGTGCCTGACTGCTTCTCGGCCGGTGATTGAGCGATCGAGACGGGCCCCGGCTAGTCAGTCGTCCGGGTATAGGTCGCTCGTTGGCCCTGTCCTCCGTGTTGGGTGAGCACGCCATCTGTTCTTAGTCGCCGAAGGTGTTTGCGAATGTTCGGTGGCATGAGTCCAGTGGCGTCTTGTAGTTCGCGGACATCGAGCGGGCCCGAGTTGAGCGCTAAAAGGATCTTGGCGCGTGAGGTGTTGGGTAGCGTTGCCGACCGGCCGTTGTTCGAACGTTGACGGAGGACGACGGTGAAGCGGAGAGCGTCGTCGTAAAAGAGCGGCTTCGGGAGTCCGTTGGATTCGAGTGCATGGAGGATGGTCGGGATTCCGGACGCGAGTGCTTCGGCGGCTCGTGTTCCGTCGGGGAGCCGGACGTTCTGACAGATTCGTACGAGGTTTGCGTTTCGTGCTGAGGTAACGCCGGTTTGGCCGAGGCGGCTTACATCGAGTCCGTAGAGGCCGCCGGGGTTTCGGGTGACGAGCCGTTCGTTTTCAAGACGAAGGAGTGCTGTTTCGCCGAGTGCCCAGGGTGCGAGGTCTCGGTGAATGTTTGCGTTGCCGATCAGTTCTCGCACGGCATCAGCTGGCCAATTTGGGTGGTCGGTAACTCGGCCTGTCTCACGATTGCTCATGACTGCGGTCGCGCTGGAACGTGCTACCCAGTTTGTGGCGTCAGCGATGATTTGGGGAATCGGCCCGTCGAATCGCCTGGAATCCAACGCTCGTGTGGTTCGCTGCTCGCTCGGTGGTGCAGCGAGTATCGCCTGGAGTCCGGTTGCTGGCAGATGCTGTTGCGGATAGGTACCGAGCGCAAGGATGCCCGCCACCGAAGGTGTCCGATCGGCGTCTACGAGGACGCCCATGCGCCACAGAAGCTCGTCGTCGTCGTGAATCCGTGCAAGCTGATTGGAGCCCGAGCGGCAATTCCGGAGGAAGTCAGCGACCAGCTCTGAGTCAAGGTCTCCTCGGCCCGCGCCCGGTGCCGCTTCTGCGTCAAATCGTGGTTGGCTTCGGTTGCTGACGAGTCCCTGGATCTCAAGCTCTGATGCCCGGTAGTCTCCGTCCCACGCTCGAATCCACACGCCACGGTGTTGACCGCCCGAAACGCGACACGGTTTTTGTGACGGGTCGAGTTCGTCGACAGTTCCGACGATGACGGCCTCACCGTCGACGAATGCTTGATCGAGATGTACGGCAATGGGAGGGTCGAACGCAGAGCGTGCCTTGGCCGCGATCGCCGATTTCATTTCACGGGGCTTGGTCAGCCCGACGGGAGCAAAGCCAGCCGCTTCATCTAATCCGAGGATGATCGTTCCGCCGCCAGGTCGGTTCGCGAAAGAACAAAGCGTCGAGATGATCGACTCGGGTAATCCTCCGGCTGCCGATTTGACCTCGATCCCAGGCAGGTCGCCACCTTCTGCGCGTAACTCGGCGAGTATCGCCGTGACATCGAACATGCAACGAGCGTAACGCATCAGGAGTAGTAAGTAGTTATAAGTTGCGTTGGGACCTATTGCCAGCGAATGTTCGAGATCTCACAAATCGTGTCGATCGGTGTCTTTGCGTGAATTCTTCGGGGGACACGCAAAACGCACTCGTCGCCCACACGCTTGCCGAGGACAAGCAAAGCCGACGGCCGGAGCGGGGTCGCGAAGTCCGGTGGTTCAGCGCAAAATGACCGTCCGAAGAACTTCGCTAGCGCGTCGGTCGCGTCCAGCGAAAGGATATTCGCGACGTATTGGTCGGGACGGACGACGACCATGCAGCCACGTGTGCGGTTGATGCCGCGCATCTCGTAGATGTCCTGCGTGGCATCGGGCAACGCGCAGAACGCCTTCTCGTAGTCGCGCAGTCCCAACCGACCTTTGGTCGGAAAGAGCAGCGGCGGCAATTCGGTGGACGCAAGATCGTGATGGCGCTGCTGGAACACTCCGCGGACGTCGACCACAGCGTCGATGTCTTGCGCTTTCCGGACTTGGTAGTTCAGTGGTGAGTTCGGTGCTTCGCCGAGCCAGGCGCAGAGCTTTCGCACGGGCGAGTCCGGTCCTGCGTCGTCGTCGTCAGGAGCGAACGCGATCGCTCGCCAACGTCCGTCTGCGGCCAAGGTTTCGCCGAGTTGCAGGACCTTGCCGTCACCGACGCGGACGACAGGTGCCGAGTGGAAGCGCATGCCGATCGTGAGTCCAACGGCTAGGTGTTGATGGGTCGGCTCGCCGGTCAGCAGCCCCGGGTGGTAGTGAGTCGCCGTCCCTGCGGTGTAGCGGCCGTGACGCACGAAGTACTGCTGGACGTCAGCGGACTTACCTCCATCGCCCGCACTGAGCATCTTCGCCCACTCGCGATCGAACTCGATCAGCTCCTCGGCAACCGCCTGCCGCTCGGCCGAGTACGTGCTGAGCAGCGTCGGAGGACAGATCCCGCGCAGCACGCTGGCCAGCTTCCACCCGAGGTTGAAGGCGTCCTGCATCGAGACGTTCATGCCCTGACCTGCCTTCGGGCTATGGGTGTGGCAGGCATCGCCAGCGATGAAGATGCGCGGGAGTGCTCTCTCGGCGGGTAGGTCCGCCCCGTCGGCGGGTGCGTCGTCGAAGTGGTCGCACAGCCGTTGGCCGATCTCGTACACCGACCACCACGCGACCTCTTTCACGTCGAGCGTGTACGGCCGCAGGATGCGCTGCGCGGCAGCGATGAGCTGTTCAATGGTGATGTTGCGCGCTCCCACCCGTTCGTTGCTGTTCAGCTTGTCCAGCTCGACGTAGAGGCGTACCAGGTATCCGCCCTCGCGCGGAATGACCAAGATGCTGCCCTCGCCATCGGACTGAATGAGTGACTTGAACCGGACGTCGGGGAAGTCCGTGACCGCGAGCACGTCCATGACGCCCCACGCCTGGTTGGCCGAATCGCCGTGCAGCGCGCATCCGATGGACTGGCGCACCATGCTGCGCGAGCCGTCGCACCCCACGACATAACGGGCTCGGAGAGTGTCAATCTCGACTGTGCCTTCGGCGTTTCGACGCTCGAAGCGAGCAGCGACGGGATGGCTCGTTTCCTTCTGCGCTTGTTCCAGGCCCACCAGCGTCCGCGAATAGTGCGGGGTCAAACGCGATGGTGAACGCGCCATCGTGTCGAGGTAGAAGTCGTGAACACGCGCCTGGTTGAGGATGACGTGGGGCATGTGCGACAGCCCTTCTTCCACGTCGGGCACGCGGCCGCTCCGAGCGATGTGGCTGCGGTTGGTTTCGTCGGGCTTCCAGAACGTTGTCTCGTTGACCCAGTAGGACTCCTTGAGCACACGTTCGGCGAAGCCGAACGCCTCGAACATTTCCATGGTTCGACAGGCGATGCCGTCGGCCTGGCCCAGCTCGAGCGGACCCGGCTTTTGATCGACGATAACGGTGCGGATCTCGGGGAACGCCGATAACTGAGCAGCGAGCGTCAAGCCAGCGGGCCCGCAGCCCACGATGAGCACATCGGCGGTTTCAGGGAGGTTCCGGTCGACGGCTGGTGCCTCGGTCGTTCCCGCGTCCAACAAGCCTGGGGCGCCGGTGCGAAAGCCGTTGAGGTGGAATTGCATGCTGATCGTCCTTTGTCTGCTCTTGGCGTTTTCGGGTCAGCGGCCCTTGCGGCGCGCAGGTGGGGATTACGTCGAGAGCAACGCGCACCAGGAGTCGGTGAGCAGCTTGATCCTGACGTCGCGTTCCATGAGGTCCGTCTAACTCTCGTCGAACCATCGAGCGGGTAGTTCGGCGAGCGTCGCCATGAGATCGAACATGCAACGAGCGTAACGCATCCCGAGTAGTAAGTAGTTACAAGTTGCGTTTGGATCTCGGTCGATGTAACACGGCCGATCCGGGCGATAGTAAGCGCGCGTACGTAGAACGTTCTGCGAACTGCCTGGACTCGGGCGCACTTGGTGGACAAAACGTGAACGCAGGAGCACGTAGCCGCATGTCGTGGACCTGGTGAACGATCATCCTCACGTTGCCAAGGTGAGGGTCGCGAGTTCGAATCCCGTCTTCCGCTCCAAGCGTTTGCGCAGGTCAGGCACCCTTTCGGTGGTGCCTGTTCGTTTCCGGAGCGATGGTAGACCGGGCAATTTGGTTGTCGAGCGCCACCCTGTGTCCTGAGGAAGTGCTTTTCGGTGCTAGAGGGGGTCGACGGTGATGCTCTACCATTCTTCGACTTTCGCGTCGACTTTCGCGTCGACCGTCGAGTCCGATGATGCGCTCTGAACGGTGCGCTAGTCCTGGTTATTGCTAAGCGCGCATACGGTAGACCGCGATACCATTTGGGTGCGGCTCTGTTGGAGTGACGTGGGCTTGTCGGGCTCGGTGGGTGCGCTGGAACGTGAGCGCGGCGGATTGGCACGATGGCAAGGAGCAGATTGTCGCTCACCG
>JAYTFI010000108.1:0-15705 GCA_043734485.1 Acidimicrobiales bacterium
GATCCTGCCCTCAAGGGCTCCGACTCGCTGGGCACGGCCAAGGTTCTCGCCGCCGCCATCAAGCGGGCCAACCCCGACCTCGTGATCGCCGCGACCGAGTCGAGCGACGGCTACACCGGAACGACGCCGGTCCAGGTGGCCGAGCTGCTGGGCTTCCCGTCCGTCACCTTCGCCAAGAAGGTCACCATCAGCAACGGCACGATCGCTGTCGAGCGTCAGACCGAGGCGGGGTACGACGACGTCACTGCGCCGCTGCCCGCGCTGGTCACGGTCACCGCCGGTGTCGTCGAGGTTCGTTACCCGTCGTTCAAGGGGATCATGGCGGCCAAGGGCAAGCCTCTCGAGCAGCTCACGATTGCCGACCTCGGCATCGACGCCGGCTCGGTCGGTTGGGCCGGTGCCGGTCAGAAGATCGACTCGGTCATCAACGCCGAAGCGCGCGCGCACGGCGAAGTCATCGAGGACGACGGCGAGTCGCACCTCAAGATCATCGCGTTCCTCGAGCAGCTCAAGGTCATCTGAGCCCCGACTCAGAGCAGAGAAGAGAGACAGAACACACAATGGCAATTTCGAAGATCCTGGTGCTGGCCGAGTCCGCCGACGGGAAGGTGGCCACGAGCACACTCGAGCTGCTCACCGGGGCGCGGGCCACGGGTGCGACGGTCGAGGCCGTCATCGCCGGTGACGGCGCGGCCGAAGCGGCCGAGCTCGGCGCGTTCGGCGCCTCGAAGGTCTACGCAACCGGCGACCTGAGCGGTTCGCTGCTCGGTGTGCCGGTCGCCTCTGTCATCGCCGGCCTCATCGGCAGCGAGGGCCCCCACGAGCTCATCCTCATCGCGCAGACCTACGACGGCCGCGACGTCGCCGGGCGCCTGTCGGTGAAGCTCGACAAGACGGTCCTCACGAACGGCGTGGGCCTCTCGGTCGACGGCGACACGGTGGTCGTCGACCATGCCGTGTTCGGCGGTACGAAGATCGTGAAGGCGTCGTTCACCGGCGCCGGTCCGCACATCGTGCTGATCCGCCCGAAGTCGTTCGCGGCCGAGTCGGCGGGCGGTGCGGCTGCGGTCGTCGAGTCGGTCTCGGTCGGCGATGCCGGTGCGACGGATGCGGCGAAGGTGACCGAGCGCCACGTCGAGGAGCGCACCGGACCGAAGCTCGACGAGGCCGCCATCGTCGTCTCCGGTGGGCGCGGGCTCGGCGAGGCCGACAAGTACTCGATGGTCGAGGCACTGGCCAAGCTTCTGCACGGCGCGCCTGGTGCTTCGCGTGCCATCGTCGACGCGGGCTGGGTGCCCTACGCCTACCAGGTCGGCCAGACGGGCAAGACGGTCAAGCCCGAGGTGTACATCGCGGCCGGCATCTCCGGGGCCACACAGCACATGGTCGGCATGAAGAACGCGAAGAACATCATCGCCATCAACAAGGACAAGGAGGCGCCGATCTTCGGGATTGCCGATCTGGGGATTGTCGGGGATGTGCACAAGGTCCTGCCGAAGCTGATCGAGGCGCTCGGCGCACGGAAGTAGGCGAGCAGCGAAGCGCAGCGGCAAGGCCGCTGTCTTTCTGAAGAATTGCTTGTGCTGCAAACTTCTTTGCCGATCGTTGAGGTTGTGCAGCAGCCCCTCGTGAGAACCGTCGAGTACCACGGGAACGGAACGGTCGGGTGACGGCGACCAAGGAGCGTTCGGGCCGAGGCTCGGCCGGTCGGCACCTCCGGTTCCCGGTCCAGGCCGCCATTGCCTCCGCCACACTCGGGGCACTCGCGCAGTCGGACAAGGGCACCGCACTGCTCAGCCGACTGGTCGAGTTCGACCCGGCGCTGACGCTGTCCGTCATGCGCCTGGCCAACTCGCCTCACCTCGGCCACAGCCGTCGGGTCGCCAGTGCTCGCCAGGCGATGGTGCTCCTCGGCACGAAGGCCGTCAACGGTCTGACCACGAGCGGGACCGCCGCGCTCGTACTGAACGACGACGACACGAGCACGCCATCGGGCTTCTGGATGCGTTCGCTCACTACCGCCGTCGCCAGTGCCAACGTGGCCCGTCGGGTCGGCAGCTCGGCCGACGAGGCCTTCTCCGCAGGCATGCTGACCGAGCTCGGCGACGTGCTTCTGCAGCGCCGTCAGCCCCGCGTGCATGCCGAGCTGCGGGCCGAGTTGGGTGCGGTCTACGACCGCCGCATGCTCGACGTGGAGCTTTACGAGCTCGGTCGCACGCACCCCGATGCCGCCGCCGATCAGCTGGAGCAGTGGTGGTTCCCTGATCGCGTCGTGCGGGCCGTGCGCTTTCATCACGAGCGGCCGGAAGCGCTGTCCGAGACCCTCCCGCGAGTAGTCCGCTGCGGTTCGGCGATCATGACGCTGCTGCACCGACGCGGGCCGAATGACCCGGCGATGGTGAACGAGGCGTTCGCCGTGTTCGGCAACGGTGCCATCCGACCAGATACGGTTGCCGCCGAAGTGGAGAACGACGTCGTGGCCATCGCGAACGAGGTGACGAAGCCGCGATGAAGAAGATGCTCGACCTCGAGGCATCCCAGTCGACACTGCTCGAACGCCTCCGCGATCCCAGCGGCGGTCAGACCGACATGCTCACGCAGCTGTTGGTCACCAGCTGTCAGTTCGAGCTGTCGAAGCTCGTGTCGGCCCGGCTCGACCTCGGCTCCTTTGCCGACGCTGCAGTCGGCGTGCTCAGCCAGTTCGCCACCGCTGACCGATGCGCACTGATGCTCGTGCCCGACGGCCTCCCGTCGGTCCGGGCCACCATCGGCGAATGGCCGCAGGCAGCGGGCGACGCCGACCCGGTCGGGTCCGTACAGGCACTCACGGAGCGCGAGTGCCTGATCCCGGGAATCGTGGGTTCGGTCATCGAAGTGAATACGAAGGCAGTCGGGCGCTTGAGCGCTGTCGGGCTTCCCGAGCCACTGCGCAAGGCCGACCTGATCGCCAAGGCGGCGGAGCAGATCTCGTCGGGCCTCGAGCTCCTTCTGGAAGCCGAGCGGATGCGCCGCGCCGCCGCTGCTGCGCGTGCCGTCGAGATCGTCGGCGCGCTCGATGTGAACTTTGGGGAGGACGACCTCGCCGCGCTCACCGCTGCGCTCGCAGGTCTGTCGAACGCGCTCGGGGCGAAGCTCAACTACGAGAACCGCCGCCTCGGTGGACCCGTTGAGTGCGTGAGCGGCAAGACCGAAGGGCCCGATGTGTTCATCTCGGTGATGGAGCAGCTCGTCGATGCCCGACACGCCCTGCGGATCGAGATCGCCTGGACACCGGGACGGTCCGACGCGGACGTGGCCCGAGGTTCGGAGATCGCCGATGTGCTCGGCGTGTCGCTGAGTCGAATTGAGCAGAACGCGCGGTTGCAGCAGGAAGTCGAGACCGATCCGCTCACGGGAGTTGGCAATCGCCGGCTCGGTTCGCGGACGCTGGCTCGGGCCTTCAATCGGGCGCAGCGGGGGATGGATCCGATGGCCGTCCTGATGCTCGATCTGGACAAGTTCAAGAACGTCAACGACACGCTTGGCCACCAAGTCGGCGATGCCGTTCTCGTGGCGTTCGCGCAGGCGCTGGAACAGGCTGTACGGAACTACGACGTGACCGCGCGATGGGGTGGCGAAGAGTTCCTCATCATCTGTCCGGACACGGATCTCGCGGGCGCGCAAGCACTCGCGACGCGTGTGCTGCAATTAACACCCGAGTACTGCGCACCGGCCCTTCCCGAAGACTGGAACCAGACCGTCTCCATCGGCATCGCCGTGTTCCACGAGGGTTCGGACTTCGCTGACGGGCTCGTGCGTTCCGCGGACAAGGCGCTGTACCAGGCGAAGTCGGCCGGCCGCAATCAGTACGCCGTTGCCGACACCCCGGAACCGGTCACCGCAGCTTCCGCCACCCGCCGCTGAGGGCCCGCTGGGGGGTCCGTCGGGTCAGGAGTCGCTCAGGAGTCGCAGCAGCGATAGCCGACGCCGCGCACGGTGGCGATAAGGCTGCTGCGGTCGGACCGGTCGATCTTTCGGCGAAGATGCGACATGTGCGTGTCGAGGACGTTCTCGGCACCGAACCAGTTCGGTCCCCAGATCTTGCACATGAGCGCCTGGCGGGCCCACACGATCCCGGGCCGGGCGGTCAGCGTTTCGAGAAGGTCGAACTCGATCCGGGTCAGCTCAACGGTTTCCCCGTCCACCCACACCGAGCGCCGCAGAAGATCGAGCTCGAGCCAGGCGAGTGTCCGGCGCTCGTCGACGCCTGCAGCATTCGTCGGGGACGTCGGCATCGTGTGTCGACGTCGCTGGCCGACCATTGCGTGCGCAACGATCTCGCGCGGGGAAGCGCCGTGTGGGAGCACCACGTCGGCCCCTACGACGAGCAGCGCGATGCGCTCCGATTCCGTATGCGCATCGAAGCACACGATGAGATGGGCGTCCGATGCCCCGGCGATCGTCCGGCACAGCTCCATGCCGCGGATCGACGCGGCCGCGAGGTCGAGCACGACGACGTCGGGCGCATTGCGCCGTACCCGGTCCGGCGCTTCTTGTGGGTCGAAGCAGGTGGCCGTGTCGAACCCGTCGGCGGTCATGGCGTTGACGAGTTCGTCGCGACCCCAGCCGATCACCATCGCAGTCGACGCGGAAGGTGCCGCGGACGGGCGTTCCCGGAGGTGGTCGTGCAAAGGCGCGTTGCTCATCTCGATCAGAAACGATCGTCCTGCTCAGCCGCTATCTGAGGCTTTTCCCCGAGACCAGGGGGGTCAGGCGTCGACGGCGCGAGGCTCGACGCGCCACTCGGGTACGAACACGTAGCCATGTCCGCGCACGGTGCGCAGCCATGACGGATCGCCGCCGGCGGCCTCGATGCGGTTGCGCAAGCGCCTTACGTGCTCGGTGACCGTGGCCGGATCCTGCCATTGCGACGACGATCCCCAGACCGATTCGAGCAACTCCTCGCGCGAGATCACGCGACGCGGCGATCCAGCCAGATGGGCCAGCAGGTCGAACTCCTTCGCCGTCAGGGTCAGCAGATGGCTGTCGTAGAAGCACTCGCGACCCGTCCGGTCGATCGTGATCGGGCCGTGCACGATGACGGCGCGCGACGGCCCGCTGTCGCGTACCCGAACGGAGCGTCGGGTGACGGCTCGAACCCGCGACAGCAGCTCACGCGGCAGGAACGGCTTCACGATGTAGTCGTCGGCCCCGAGGTCGAGTCCGAGCACGCGGTCGCTCTCGTCGCCCCGCCCGCTGAGCACGATCACCGGCATGTCGCTCTCCCGCCGGACGCGCATCAAGACCTCGAGGCCGTTCATGCGCGGAAGCTCCAGATCGAGGATGACGAGATCGGTCGGGTTGTTGGCCAGCATCGCGAGTGCCGATTCGCCGTCGTCGGCGTGGTCGACATGGGATGCCGCCGGGGCGATGCACCGTTGCACGAGCGCCCGAAGGGCCGGGTCGTCATCGACGATTAGCACGCGCACCCCGTCGGTGCGGTCGGAGACCTGGTCGGCGTTGGCCCGCCGCGGTTCCTCGATCCTGTTTTTCGTGAGCGTGACCTTTCTCAAAGGAACCAGGCTGGGCCGCGTACGAAAGGCGTCGGTGCGCGGGGCCGGAACAACTCGGTGATTGTATCCACCGGCATTCATGGTTGTGGTGGAACCACCAAGTGTCACGGGATCCGTCAGGCGGAAGCGACTGCGGACGCCGGAGCGCTCACGAGGTCGAGGCGGCTGCGGAAGTCGGACGCGGTTCCCACCGCGGCGGCGTAGGCCGCACGACGCCTGGCGGCAACACCGACGGGCTGCTCGCTCGGCGTGTCCCCTAGATGGGTGGTCATCGCCTCGCCGATCAGCGACAGTGCTTCAGCTCGCATCTGCGACACGCGCGACTCGGTGACGCCGAGCTCTCGGGCCAGGTCCTCCATCGGTCGTTCGTCGAAGAAGTAGCCGACCACGACGACCCGAAGGCGTTCGGGGAGCATGGCCACGGCGTCGCGGACATAGGCGTGGGACTCACGGTTCACGAGCACATCGAGCGGGTCGCCGTGGCCAGTGCGCATCGCCATCGCTGCATGATCGTCGACGACATCGGTGTCGAGGTCGAGCGTGGAGGCACGATGGACGTCGTAATTGAGCCGCGCCAGCTCGTCGGTGGTGATTCCGGCATGTCGGGCGATCTCCGCGCTGCTAGGTGCCCGCCCGAGCTTCGCTGCAAGCTCGTCGGTGGCGGCGCCGACGGAACGGGTCATCGAGCGGACCGACCGGCTCACACCGTCACGCGAGCGGAGCTCGTCGAGCAGTGCGCCGTTGATGCGGGTCCGGGCGAAGCGGGCGAAGGTGACGCCGCGTGCGGGATCGAACGATCGTGCCGCCTGGGTGAGGCCGAGCAGTCCGGCCGACACCAGCTCATCACGTCGCACCGACTTCGGGAGGCGCCGGCTGAGATCGCTTACCATGTACTGCACGATCGGCAGGTGGGAGCGAACGAGCTCTTCCTCGGAAGGGAGCTCGTCACCGCTGAGCCGATTCGTGCGAAGCATGCCGGTCTGTCGTCTGGCTAGGTACCTGCCTAAAGGAGTTCCGAGAAGATTGGGACAATGTGGGTTGATAATTGTTGATCCGTTGGGTCGGCTTGTTTTGCAAAACCGTCTTGTCGGCGAACGGCTTCATTCTGCCGGAGTGCGGCCGATCAGCCCCGGTGTGAATCCGATGCGCGCTTGGCGAAGTCGCTCCGTCGGGTCGCTGCGCAGAGGCGACGGAATGGACGACCTCACGATGTTGGCCAGCCGGCGTGGGTTCCTCGACGAGATCGGCCGTGCTTCTGCGTCCCGCGGTGGCTCGGCGCTGACCGTCCTGGTGATTGATATCGACGGCTTCAAGGGGCTCAACGACGCACTCGGACATCAGGCGGGCGATTGCCTCCTGCAGCTCGTCGCCGAGCGGTTCCGTGTGTGTGTCCGGGGCCGAGGTGTGCTCGGCCGGCTCGGCGGGGACGAGTTCGGGGTGATGGCGCATGTGTCAGATCTCGATGCGGCAATAGCCCTCGGTGCCGCGCTCGGCCGAACGTTCCGCGAACCGTTCGAAGTCCTCGGTCTGTCTGTGCGAATGAGCGCGTCGACCGGTATCGCATTCATGCCCGCAAACGCGTCGACATCGGCCGAGTTGCTCCGTTGTGCGGACTCGGCGATGTACGAGGCGAAGCGTCGTGAACAGCGGTCGTGGGTCTACCGGTCCGAGGATGATCCACACTCGACCACCCGGCTCGAGATGATCGACGAGCTGCGCGACGCGATACGTCACCGCCGCTTTGAGATGCACTATCAGCCGGCGATCGATCTGGCCACGGGCGACGTCGTGAGCGTTGAAGCGCTTGTCCGCTGGAACCATCCGACCCGCGGGCTCCTCATGCCTGACTCCTTCATCCCGCTCGCCGAACGGGTCGGTCTCATCACGGGGCTCACACGCGCCGTGCTCGAGCAATCCGTCCGCTTCATGGCCTCGACCACCCAGCCGCCCCATACGTCGAGCCTGCGCGTCAGCGTGAACATCTCAGGCCAGGACCTCGCGGACCACTCGTTCCAGGCCTACGTCCGCGAAGTGCTGATCGCCCATCGGTTCCCCGCCGAGCGGCTGACACTCGAGATCACCGAGACGAGCGTCGGTGACGCTCCCGAACAGGCTCGTCGGACGATCCGGACGATCCGAGAGCACGGCATCCGCGTGGCCATCGACGATTTCGGGGTCGGATACTCGTCGATGTCGCAACTGCTGGGCATGACTGTCGACGAACTGAAGATCGACCGTTCGTTCGTCGAGCCGCTTTCGTCGGACCACCGCGCGAAGGCCATCATCCGCTCGACCGTCGAGCTGGCCCGGGCCCTTGAATTGGTGGTCGTGGCGGAGGGGGTCGAATCAGCCCAGGTGCAGGAGCAGCTCACGTTGCTCGGCTGCGATATGGCGCAGGGTTACGCCATCTCTCGGCCGATGACCACCGCGGCGCTGACCGAGCAGCTCAGGCTGGAGCTGCGTCCGGCGAGCTGAGCCCGGCGAGCTGAGCCCGGCGAACTGAGCTCCAGCGTCCTACTGCGGGCGGAGCTTGGCGAGCCGGTCGAGCGCGCCGTCGGGTGCGGTGCGTACGGCTTCTAGGTTCGCCGCCTCGACCTGCGCGAACACTTCTTCGCGGTGCACCGTGACCGAGCGCGGCGCCCGGATGCCGAGACGGACCTGATCGCCGCGGATGTCGAGCACCGTGACGACAACGTCGGGCCCGATCATGATGCTCTGGTTGGCCTGGCGGGTCAGGACCAGCACGCGGTCACCGCCTCGGGGTAGGCGACGCGGCCGGCGTTCACGCCGACACCAGCAGCGGACGACGGGTGCTCCAAGCCTCGCTCAGCACGACCTGGAGCGCGGCACGGGTATGGCGGTTGATCACGATCGGCCCCAGCAGGTTGGCCGTGCTTTGCTCGACGTTGTCGGGGACGGTCACGATCACGAGCACCAGGGCGTCGTCCGCAGTCACCAAACCGAGGCGCTCGACGGTTTCGTCGTCGATCTCGGGCGAGTAGTCGGGGAAGAAGTCGTCGGGGAGCATCACCACGAGCTCGAGCTGCTGGTCGAGGCACTGCAGCACGGAGAACGGACTGTCCTCGGTGCCCCAGGGGACGAGCGTGAAATGCAGGGCCGCCGGGAAGCCGGGGATGCCGGACTCGAAGGCGATGACCGAATCGCCGGCCTCGGTCCTCTCGACGACGTCCTCGCTCACCGTGATCACCCTAGTGACGTCTGCGCCGTCCGAAGGGTTCATCCGGGCGTCGATGACATCCCTCGTGCCGACGCGAACGCCAGGCGCAACGACCGGTGCGCCGATCAACGCAGGAAGTCCATCAATGAAGGCTGGATGACCTTGGCCGTGGCCGCGAGTGCTGCTTGGTACGCGGTCTGCTGCATCTGTAGATCCATGATCGTCTTGGCGATGTCGATGCTCTCGATGCCGTTGAGCCGATCGGTTTGCTGCCCCTGCGCGGTGGCCGTCTGGTTCCGCACCGCCTCCACGCGGTTCACTCGGGCGCCGACCGTGGCGAGCGCACTGGTGACGCGCGTGAACGCGGTGTCGATCGAGGCGATGTTGGTTCCGACTGCGGCGGGATTCGTGCGTAGGTCGTCCGCGAGCTTGCCGAGCGTGCTGAAGAGGTCGCTGCCGGCCGGGCCGTAGACATCTGTGCCGGTCAGGTTCACCTGCACGGACTCATTCGGTGCGATCGTGCGCATGATCGCGGCCGCGTTCCCGTTGTAGGTGCCGGCCGGGGTGTATGCGACGTCGCCGCCAACCGCCGGCGAGGCGGTTCCGCTGAACAGGGGGCGCCCCAGATAGGTCGTGTTCGCGAGCGAGATGGCCTGCTGGCGCAGCTGGTCGATCTCGACTGCGATGGCCTCACGGCCGCCTGCGGTGAGGGTCGAGTTCGCACCCTGCACGGCAAGGTCACGCGCTCGCCTCATGAGGTTCGACGTGTCCGTCAGCGCGGTGTCGGCCGTGCCGAGCATGGCGAGGCCGTCGTCGGCGTTGCGCAGCAGTTGGTCGGCGCGGCGGATGGAGGCTCGGTACTCGAGCGCGGTGTGCACGTCGCTCGGCGAGTCGGACGGCCGCGAGATCTCCTTGCCGGATGTGAGCTTCTCCTGGGTCCGCTGGCTGCGCGCCAGGGTCTCCTGCAGGTTGGCTGTCGCCCCGTAGACGATTGCGCGCTGCGTCACACGAAGGCTCATCAGCGACCCACCCTCCCGGTGCTGTTGATCAGCGTGTCGAGCATGCTGTCGATGGCGGAGATGAATCGTGAGGCCGCTTGGTACGCGTGCTGGGAAGCAACCAGATCGACCATTTCCTCGTCGAGGTTCACACCCGAGACCGAGTCCCTGGCTGCATCCACTTGGGTCGTCACGGACTGCTGCGTCGCGAGCTGACGGTTCACCGACGCGGCTTCGGAACCCAGCCGCGAGACGAGTGATGTGTAGGCGTTCTGACCGCCGGTGAGCGCGGCCAGCTTGGCTGCTACCGATCCATCGCGGGTCGTGCCCGCGGCCGAGGAGACCGCGAGCAGCTTCGTGTCGGCGGCGATGGCCGAGCTCACTTCGATCCCATTCGGGCCGGTGACGAAGAAGGCGACTCCGGCCGCGCCGTTGAGATCGAAGCCGCTCTGGTGCGTCGTGTTGACCTCGGTCGCGATCGTGGTCGTGACATCGCCGATCTGGGAGCGGTAGCGCGGGATCGTGTCGTTGATCACGGCGACCAGCCCACCGGCCTCGCCGCCGACGGGGGCCGACTGGCCGGTCGTGTCGAAAACCACAGAGGCGTTCTGTGCGGGCGGCGAACCCACTGCCACGCGAAGCTGCTCGGCATTGGCCCCGCGCACGAGCTGCATGCCGCCGAGGAACACGTCCACTGAGCCGTTCTCGCCGGCCTTGACCGTGGCCCCGAGCTTCTCCGCAAGGTGCGCGACGAGCTGATCGCGCTGATCGGTGAGCTCGTTCGCGGTGTCGTTGCCCGAAATGTTCGCAACCTGGACCTGGCGGTTCAGCTGGGCCACCTGCCTGCTGATGTCGTTCACGTCACCGACCACGCCGCCGAGCTCAGTGAGCGTCGAGGCGCGCAGGCTTGTGAGGTCGTGGTCGAGCGTGCGCAGCCCGGTCGCGAGGGTCTGCCCGCGGTCGACCACCTGTTGGCGTGAGGCGGCGTTCTCCGGGTGGTTGGCCAAGTCGTCCCAGGCCGCCTGGAAGTCGGCGATCTGTGCCGACAGGCCGTTGTCGGAAGGTTCGTTCAATCCGAGCTCGATCCGCGACAGCGCCGTCTGGGTCCGGGCCAGCGAACCCTGGGCCGAATGTTCGACGAGGCTGCGGGACTGCAGGAACCGGTCGTACACGCGCCCGACACTGTCGACCCGGACGCCCTGGCCGGTCTCGGTCCAGTTCGAGTGGATGGCCGACACGGAGCCTGCGTCGACCGACTTCAGGTTGGCCCTCTGACGCGAGTAGCCGATCGTGTTGACGTTGGCCATGTTCTGCCCGGCTACGTCGAGGGCGCGCTTGTGCGCCTGCAGCGCAGAGAGACCGATGCGCAGGCCGAGGAAGTCGCTCATTCAGAACGCCTCATCGACGAGGAGGCCGCCGCGCCGCAACGCGACCACCGAGCCGTTCGAATCGTAGGGTCCCCGGCGCTCGGCCGAGGCGGTGACCGTGGCCAACATGTCGCGGGCTGCCGCCGCGCCCCGGGCGAGGAAGTCCTTGTTGGCCTTCGAGACGGCGACCACTTCTTCGGTCAGGCCCAGGAATGCCCGCCGGTGCTCGTCGAACAGCGATGACCAGGGTTCGGGCGATGCGTCGACGAGCTGGCGCAGGCTGGGGTTCGGGTCCAGGCCGAGGCTCGCGGCGATCGCATCGACGAGCGTGGCCCGCACGACTTCGGTGGTCTTGATCTCCTCCAGCACCTGTTCGACTTCTCGCGTCGCCGGGGCGACCCATCGAGTGCGACCCGCAGCGAGGATGAGCTGTTCCTCCTCGAGCTTGAACATCAGCATCTCGAGGAGGTTGCGCTGTCGCCAGAGGGTGTTGGAGATGTCCTGGAAGCTCATTGCTCGTCACCGGTCTGTTCGTCGGTCGGTTCGTCGTTACGTCGGGTGCCTGAGCTCCGATCGGTCGCACCAGCCCGAATGTGAGCACTATGGGTGAGATTCGGGGACGTCGACGCAGATCCGGACTGCTCCGCCGTGGCCTGGTAGCGGTCGACCAGTGTTCCGATCATGCGCATGGCGGTGCGGGCCACCAGGAGGATCACGAGGAAGCGGGTCGCGGCGGTGGCGAGCTCGACGCGTCCGGCGAGACCGTCGATGAGGGTCTGGCGCCAGCACAGCAGCGTGAGCAGCACGGCGACGGTGTAGCGGACCAGCGGCGACATGGCTCAGGCGGCCGACGTGGATCGCGTGACGCGGGCGTTCCCAGGCGACGTCACTCCCGGCTGGATCCCCGTATGCGTCAGGGCTTGCGTCGGGGCTTGCGGTTGATCGGCGAGGCGGTCGGCGAGGAGGAGCGCCCAGCCCGTCGGTGTCGCCGGCCGGTTGTCGATCCGGGTGACGGGTATGCCGGCGGCGAGGACGGCGGCCGGGCTGACCGACTCGTCGGCTCGGCACACGGCCAGGGCATCGATGTGGCCGACCTTCGCCGACCAGGCCTCGATGTCCTCCGGCTTGCGCGAGGCCTCGACGACAGCCCAGGTCTCGTCCGGTCGCAGAGCGTGCAACATCTCGCGGCACCATTGCTGACCCTCGCGACCCATGCCGGCGCCGAGGACGACGAGAGTGATCCCCCCGCGTGCCGCCCACGTCCGGCGTCGTTCCAATGCGACGTCGGGACCGGCAAGCCACTGCGCCGGAGCGAGGAAGCTCGGCCGTCGGCCCGTCAGCGCACCGTGGATGTCGCCCGCGTAGAGTCCGAGCTCTTCGGCCAGGCGGTGGGCCACGCGGAACGCATCATGGGCGTCACCGACGATGGCGATGACCCCGTCGCATCCGAGACGGCGTGGCCGTGGTGCGTAGTGCGAGACGATTCGGGCGATCACGTCGATCGGCTCGCCGGCCAGGTCGGCATCGTCGACCCATCGCTTCGGGAGACCAAGGCCGACGAGCTGGTTGGTGATGACCGTTCGGCGACGGTCCGGTGGAATGCGGGCCGCAGATTCGGGGGCGCGGGGCGCGCCGACGTCGGCTCGTGCGACGCTCGGGTGCGCGCCGAGGACGGCGGCATGTTCGCGATAGCGGCTCGGCGCGAGCGGCGTGGGCTCGGTGAGCGTGTTGAGGCCGGCGATGCGGTCGAGCACGTGATCGAACGTCGTGGGCGTGGGCGTGGGCATGGGCGTGGGCGTGGGCGTCGGTTTCGGCGCCGCTCCGGCCGACGTAGTGATCGGTGGCTCCGGGTGGATGTCGGACTCCCGCTCGTCCTGCGCCCAGGCGTCGAGGACGGAGGGCAGGTTGTGCGGGTCGAGCGCCCGTCCTATGGCCGACGACCTCATAGCGCGCCGTTCGACGTCGCTGGCCGCATCGGCCAGGCGGAGGAGGTGCATCTGCTCGGTTGCGAGCGCGCTCGATTCGGCGGCTGACGCGTCCGGGTCGGGCAGCTCGATCACCACCTCGAAACGCTCCTTGGCGAAGAAGCCCGCGATGCCGCCCCGCAGGAGTCGGTTCGCCTCGACGATCCGAATGTCGCTTCCCGCAACGGAACGGACTTCACCGAGGAGGGTCTCGAGGTTCGTTCCCTCAAACCGCTGCGTACTGGCCAACGTTCACCACTCCCATGCTCTCGACTTGCAGTTGACTGCCCACTTCGGAGTACGACAGCACCGGCAACGTGGGCGACGTGGCCCGGAGCATGCGGCGCAGGGCCGGGCGCAGTGGTGCCGGGCACAGCAGCACCGGTGCGACCCCCAGTCGTTCGACGTCGCGCACAATGGCTGCGACGCGGGTGATCAGCAGCTCAAGCGTCTGGCCGTCGACGGCCAGGAAGCTGCCGCCGTCGGCGGTGCGCAGCGACTCGAACAGCGTGCGTTCGAGCAGCGGGTCCAGCGTGATGACGGGGAGCTTCTCGTCGGTCGACAGCCCGGACGAGATGGCGGGGCCGAGTGCACTGCGGACGGCTTCGACGAGCGTCTCGGGGTCCTTGGTGGTGCGGCCCCGTTCAGAGAGGACTTCGAGAATGCGCACCAGGTCGCGGACGGGCACGCTCTCGTCGAGCAGGTTCTGCAGCACACGCTGGACCTCGGCGAGGGACATGCCGGCACCGCTCAGTTCCTCGGCCACGATCGGATCGGTCGCCTTCACACCGTCGACGAGGAGCTTCACGTCCTGGCGGCTGATGAGGCGCGAAGCATGTGCACGTATCACTTCGGCGAGATGGGCGGTGAGCACGGAGGCCCGATCGATGACCGTCGCGCCGAGCATGTCGGCCTGCTGCCCGAACTCGATCGGCACCCACGACGCGTCCATGCCGAACACCGGGTCGACCGTCTTGGTCGCGGGGATGCCGTCCGGGCAGGGGCCGAGGACGAGCACCACGCCGGGGGGTGCCTCGCCATTGGCCACGACGACGCCGTGGACCTTGATGGCATAGGCGTTGGTGGCGAGCGCGACATTGTCGCGGGTGCGCAGCGGTGGTACGACGATGCCAAGGTCCATGGCCACCTTCCGGCGAAGGGCGCGGACCCGGTCGAGGAGATCGCCGCCGCGTGCCGTGTCGACGAGGTCCATGAGGCCATAGCCGATCTCGAGGCTGATGGGTTCGACCCGCATCTCGCTGACGAGCTCCTGCGGCGTGTCGCGCTGCGCAGGTCCGGCGGCTGCGGTTGCCGCATCGGCAGCTTCGGTGGCCGCGGCTTCGTCGTTCGCCGTGACGCGGGTGGAGAGATACCACAGAAGGCCGGCGACGACCAGAAACGGCAGCTTCGGTAGGCCCGGGATGAGCATCATCGCCCCCATGCAGGCGGCACCGATTTTCAGTGGGATCGCCTGGCGGCCGAGCTGCGAGAGCACGTCCGAGCCAAGGTCGTTCTCGGTTGCGGCGCGGGTGACGATGAGCCCCGACGAGATCGAGATGAGCAGCGCCGGGATCTGCGAGACGAGCCCGTCACCGACCGTCAGCAGGCTGTACTTCTGCATCGCCTCACTGATGTTCATGCCGTGTTGCACAACACCAACGATGAAGCCGCCGAACAGGTTGATGACGGTGATGATGATGGCGGCGATGGCGTCGCCCTTGACGAACTTCGAAGCGCCGTCCATCGCACCGTAGAAGTCGGCCTCGGCGGAGACCTCGCGGCGCCGTTTGCGGGCCACCTCTTCGGTGATCATGCCGGAGTTGAGGTCGGCATCGATGGCCATCTGCTTGCCGGGCATGGCGTCGAGGGTGAAGCGGGCACCGACTTCGGCCACGCGGCCGGCACCGTTGGTGATGACGATGAACTGGATCACCACCAGGATGAGGAAGATCACGAGGCCGACCACGACCGAGCCGCCGATGACGACGTGGCCGAAGCTCTCGATCACCTGTCCGGCGTAGCCATGCAGGAGCACGAGCCGGACCGAGCTGACGTTGAGCGCGAGCCTGAAGAGCGTTGCCACGAGGAGCAGCGATGGGAAGACCGAGAAGTCGAGTGCCTTCTGCACGAACATCGTGGCCAGCAGGATCATCACGCCGGCCGCGAGGTTGACGACGAGAAGCAGGTCGAGCACCGCTGCCGGCAGCGGGATGACCATCATGGCGACGATGCCGACGATGGCGGCGGGGACGCCGAGCTGGCCGAACCGGTTGGTCTTCATACCCGGTCTCCGGGTGCGGGGTCTCCGGGTGCGGGGTCTCGGGAAGCAGGGTCTCGGGGGGCCACGCTGAAGCTGATCGGGGGTTCAGCCGGAGAACTGAGAACTTTGAGGAACTTTCGATGCTGCGGACACGTGTGCCCAGGTTCAGCCGAGCAGCTCGGTCGCGCCGATCAGGGTGGTCCGCGTCAATTTGGGCGGTCCGTTTGGGTCAGCTTTCGGACGTTTGGGACAGGGAATGCCCGTCCCTCGACGCGCCCAAACGGCAAAAACCCCGACCCGAACGCACGGTTCCGGGAGGGGTTCGCGCCCCTGGAGTGACAGATTCAACCTTCAGCCGACGTCGAGCACCATGCCCTGTCGGGCCG
>JAYTFI010000109.1:0-6531 GCA_043734485.1 Acidimicrobiales bacterium
GACCGGGCCGGCGCGGACGAACTGATCATGACCGTGTCGGTGGCCGATGGTGTCGATGTCGCTATCTGGCGAACGACAGCGTCCCTCGCCGGGTACCGCGATGCCCGCACGTCAGCGACCGTACGCGCGCAGATCGATGCCGGAAACGGCTCGCTCACCTATGCGCAGTTCCTCACGTGGAAGGGTCAGATCCGCCGGGAGCCGGCCCGTCGCCCCGATCCTGACCGTGTCTCGGCCCCGGCCAGTTCTCGGGCGAACGCCTGGAAGTTCGGGTTCAGCGGATCGCGGTGTCTGGTCTGCAGCACGCGACATCTGCCTCCGGTGCGGGTGTGCGTGAAGTGCCAGTCGGTCGACCAGATGACCGTCGAGCGTGTCGGCGACGTCCCAGGCACAATTGCCACGTTCACCATCGATCGGTTGGCGTTCTCGATGTCGCCGCCCGTTGTGGGTGCGATCGTCGACTTCGACGGCGGTGGACGGTTCATGTGCGAGATGACCGACCTGGATCCGTCAGAAGTCAAGATCGGCGGTCGGGTCGAGATGACGTTCCGTCGTCTCAACACCGCCCAGGGCATCCACAACTACTTCTGGAAGGCGCGCCCGATCCGCTGATCGGTTCGGACCGCCGGACAACCACTCCAAGACAACAATCGAACAGAGGGAGAGCATCATGGCATCGAGAGGAATCCGTGACCGTGTCGCCATCGTCGGCATGGGCTGCACCAACTTCGGGGAGCATTGGGACAAGAGCACCGACGACCTGCTGATCGAGTCGTCGCAGGCCGCCATCGAGTCGGCCGGCATCGCGCTCGCCGACGTCGACGCGTTCTGGCTCGGCACCATGGGCTCCGGCCAGTCCGGGCTCACGCTTAGCCGTCCCCTGAAGATTGACTACAAGCCCGTCACTCGGATCGAGAACTACTGCGCCACCGGTTCCGAAGCGTTCCGCAACGCCTGCTATGCCGTGGCCTCCGGCGCGTACGACGTGGTGATGGCCATCGGTGTCGAGAAGCTCAAGGACTCCGGCTATTCCGGCCTCGTAACCGGGGGCATGCCTACCGATGGCACCGACTCCACGCTCACCGCACCGGCCTCGTTCTCGCTACTGGCACCTGCGTATGCCAGCAAGTACGGCGTCACGCCCGAGGAGATGAAGGAGGTGATGACCCGCATCGCCTGGAAGAATCATCACAACGGGGCCCGCAACTCGCGTGCCCAGTTCCGCAAGGAGGTCTCGAAGGAGACGATCGCGGCATCACCGCTCATCGCCGGCCAGCTCGGCGTGTTCGACTGCTCGGGCGTCAGCGACGGATCCGCGGCGGCGATCATCGTGCGAGCCGAAGACGCCTACAAGTACACCGACAAGCCAATTTTCGTGAAGGCTCTTGCGTTCGTGGCCGGCCCTGGTGCCGGGCCGATCGATCCGGACTACGACTACACGACGTTCCACGAGGTGTCCCGTTCGGCGCAGGACGCCTACGAGCAGGCCGGCATCACCAACCCCCGCGAGCAGCTGGCAATGGCCGAAGTGCACGACTGCTTCACCCCGACGGAGCTCGTGCTCATGGAAGACCTCGGCTTTGCTGAGCGAGGGATGGCGTGGAAAGAAGTGCTCGCCGGTACCTTCGACCTCGACGGTGAGCTGGCCGTCAACCCCGACGGTGGCCTGAAGAGCTTCGGCCACCCGATCGGTGCCTCGGGTCTGCGCATGCTGTTCGAGGCGTGGCTGCAGCTGCGCGGCGAGGCGCCCGAGGAGCGGGCCATCGCGTCGATCAAGGCCGGCAAGAACATGGCCATGACTCACAACCTCGGTGGGGCGCCCGGGAACTGCGTCAGCTTCGTCTCGATCGTGGGCTCCGAGCTGAGCTGACTTTGCCCTGAGGGTCGAGCTGCGCTGAGGGCGTTTCCGGTCTCAGCGCAGAGCCCAGCCCACCACATGGCTGAGGGCCCGGGCCGACGGTCGCACGACGAGTGCGTCGGCGAACGGCACCGTCGGAATGCGCAGATCGCGGCGGACCCAGCCGGGGAGCAGCCCGATCGCGGCCGATGCGAGTACAGCGAACGGCGGGCGGGTGGCGAGGGCCAGCGGCGGGAACAGGAGGAATCGGGTGGCGACGCGGGCCTGCGCGCCGGCCCTCAGCTCGGGGCGGATGCCCCACATCCAGGCCCGCAGTTCCGAGACCGAGCGGGCGGGCTCCGGGTCGACGGCACCGATGAGCTCGGCCAGGCGGGCCTGCTCGGCGACGTACCGGTCGGCGTCGACAGGTGTGAGCGGTGTGTCGCCATAGCGCTGGTGGGCGCGCAGGAAGCTGTCCACCAGCGTGTGGTGGACCCAGCCGAGCAGATGCGGATCGTTGGCCGCGTAGGCCCGGCCGTCGGCTGCCGTTCCGACCACGGACTCGTGGACCCGACGGACGATGGCCACTGCCTGCGTGGCTTGTTCGGTGGTCCCGAACGTGGTCGCACCCACGTAGGCACTGGTGCGCCACAGCCGGCCGGTGGGGTCGGTCCGGTAGGCCGAATGGTCGGCGACGCCGGCCATCGCGAGCGGGTGCATCGTCTGCAGGAGCAGGGCGCGGATACCGCCGATGAGGATCGCGGCATCGCTGTGCACGGTCCAGGTCGCACTACCGGGTCCGAAGAGGCCGGGGTCATCTCCACCCGATCGAGCGATGCCGGCAACGGGTTCCGCCGAGCCGATCAGGACGCCACGGATGGCTCCCTGCAGTGAAAGGCGGGCCGTTTCGATCAGGGTCGCCATCCCTACGAGGGTAGGCCGTTCGGTCCGCTATGAGGACTGGGGAGCGTATTTCCCGGCCCCTGTGGGCATTGCGTCCCCGCTGCCTCAACTCGCCGAGTGCCATTGCCGATTGAACAGACATGTGTCTGCGGGGTGAGAGGCGGTGACCGGCCGTCGGGCGAAAGCGCGCGCGACCGGGTCGGAAGACCGCACGACGCCGAGCTCCGATGGCCATCGGTTCGTCACCGACAGCTCGCCGCTATGGGTGCGACGGGCCGACCGCAAGATCGGTACCACGCCGAAGCCGTCGGACCCCTTGGCCAAGGTCGGCCCCGGTTGGACCCCGAACGTCATGCGAACGGCCATGCCCACGTCGGACGACTCGTCGATCGGTGAGCTGAACTTCCATGATCAGCGCGATCACGCCTACCGGGTCCTCTGGGCCCGCCATGCGCTGTATGCGACGCTGTTCTTGGTCGTGGCGTTCCTCCCCGAGTTCGCTTCGAAGCGGCTGCCTGCGCTCCTCGGCGTGGGGGTCGCCGGACTTCCGCTCGGGCTGCTGCTCCATCTCCGGGCCCGACGCCTCGGTCGGATCCCGCCCGTCACGTCCTTCGCCGACGCGGCCATCAACCTGATGGTCGTTTCGGCTGCCCCTGTGCTGCTGCCGTATGGCGTAGTAATGGGTCTGGGGCAGATGGGTGTCGGGATCGTCGCGTACGGCACGGCTTCTGCATGTCTGGCTGCCTCTGCGCTGGTGGCCGGACTCGCCGGGATCACTGCGACCTCCGGTTCGTACCGGCCGATGGACCTGGTGATGCTGTCCGTCTTCGGCGCGTTCGTGCCCTCGATGGCGTACCTCTCCTCGCGCCTACGCCACCTCGAAATGCTGGTCCGGTTCAAGTACGCCGACCTGCTCGACGGCCTCGATGCCGTCGTATGGGAGGCCGATCCGACCACGCTGGAGATGACGTTCGTAAGTCCCAAGGCCCGAGCGGTCTTCGGACTCGACCCGACCCGGCTACGGCTCGACTGGTACTCCTACGTCCATCCGGATGACCGTGCCCGCGTCGAGGAGACGAAGCGACGCCTGTTGGAGCAGTCCGATGAGGGCGCGCTCGTCATGAACTACAGGATGATCGGACGCGACGGCGAGACCATCGTCGTGCGCGATGCGGTTCTCATCCGCCGCAACGACAAGGGCGGCGCGGTCCAGGTGCGCGGCGTCGTCGCCGACGTCACATTCGAACAGCAGGCGCAGAAGACCATCCAGAAGCAGGCGCAGTACGACACCCTGACGCGATTGCCGAACCGGAGCCTCTTCAACGAGGAGCTCGAACGCCGCCTCGAAGAGAGCTCGCGGAGCACGAACGGCACGGTGGTGATCCTGCTTGACCTCAATGGATTCAAAGAGGTCAACGACACCCTCGGCCACGCGGTCGGCGATCTCCTGCTGCAGGGCATCGCTGGTCGCCTCGCCGCCTATCTGCCCGCAAATTCCAGCATCGCCCGGCTCGGTGGCGACGAGTTCGCGGTGTCGCTCAGCCCGGCATCGCTCGAAGACGGCCAAGCGCTGGCCGACACGATCGCGGCCGCGCTGACGCCCGGCTTCTCGATCGACCAGATGACCATCCAGGCTGCGGCCTCGATCGGCATCGCGCGGTATCCGGATCACGGCGACTCGCCCAGTGCGCTCCTGCGCCGGGCCGATGCGGCCATGTACGTGGCCAAGCGGACCGGCCGCAGCTATGTCGTGGCGACCGCCGATGACGATGCCGCCAACCTCCATCGCCTCGAGCTCCTCGGCGAACTGCGCGCCGCGATCGTCTCGGGTGACTTCCGTCTCTACCACCAGCCGAAGATCGACATCGCCACTGGCCGGGTCGTCGGCACCGAGGGTCTGGTGCGTTGGGAGCACCCCCGCCACGGCCTTCTCGGGCCGCACCACTTCGTCGAGCTCAGCGAGCTCTCGGGCCTCATCCAGCCGCTGACGCGCTGGGTCATCGAGCAGGGTGTGAAGCACCTAGCGGATTGGCGGGCCAGCGGCATCGACATCACCGTTGCACTGAACATGTCGGTGCGGAACTTCTTCGACCATGACCTGGTGACGTTCATCTCGAGCCTGCTCCGCGACTACGGGGTTCCCGGTGATCGGGTCGTGCTCGAGATCACCGAGAGCGAGGTGATGGCCGACCGCGCGCTCGCCCGCAACGCGCTCCATGCATTCCGGTCGCTCGGCGTGAAGATCGCGATCGACGACTTCGGCACCGGTTTCTCGTCGTTGTCGCAACTGCAGCAACTGCCGATCGACGAGATCAAGGTGGACCATTCGTTCGTCCGCGACATGCTCGCCGACCATCAGGACTTCACCATCGTGCGGTCGATCATCGACCTCGGCCACAATCTCGGGTTGGGTGTCGTGGTGGAGGGTGTCGAGGAGGAGCGGCAGCTGAGGGCCTTGCAGCAGATGGGCGCGGACCGGGCACAGGGGTACTTCATCGCCCGGCCGATGCCCGCCGATCAGTTCGCCCAGTGGATCCGCGAGTACGAACCGCTCCGTCCGCTCGGCGTGCTCGGCAGCGTCGTCGAGGGACCGGGCCGCGCCGCTCCCCCGGGGACCATGCGCAGGGCGGCTGCGGTCGCCGGCGGAACCCCGCCTCGGGCTGCGTCTCTCATCGCGAACGTGGCATCGCTCGAAAACGCCGTAGCGCCGCCGGAACTTCGCTCGGGTGCCGAGGGACTTCCGACTAACTGGCGGGAACTACTGATGGCTCACGACGTGGCGACCGTGTGATCACGAATCGACACTTCGCTCGCTGACCGTACCGTTCATCGCCCGCTCGAGCGCCATGAACGCCTCGCTGATGGCACCGGCGGCGGGCCCCTCGGCCCCTCGGGCCGCCCACTCGATCAGCGCGACCTTCGCGATCCCGACCCCGGCGACGCCAACGATCTGCGCGGTCAGCGGATCGACCTGACGGGCGACAAGGGCCTCGGAGGCGGCGTCCTCCCAGACCTTGCGAAACGCGCTGTCAGCGGCGCGCAGCGCTGGTTCGTTCCGCTGGAGTAGTAGGCCCTGAATCATCTGCGCGCGTATGGTTGGGATGCTGTCGAGCGTCCCGAAGATCGCCTTGCACGTCTCGCGGATCAGAGCCAACGGGCCTTCGTCGGGTGGTCGGCTTCTGACGATCCGGCGGATCTCTTCACCGAGCTCGTCCTGGAGGAAGACAACGCATTCCTCTTTGGACGAGAAGTAGTTGAAGAACGTACGAGGCGCGATGCGCGCCCGCTTCGCGATCTGCTCGACCGTGGTGTTGCTGAAGCCCTGTTCGATGAACAGATCGAGCGCGGCGGCCCGGATTGCCATCCGCCGTCGACGCTTCTTGTGCTCACGGAGGCCGGGGCGGGCGACCTCGTCGAGGCGGTCGCGCTTCGGGGAGCCTGACATTTCAGTCAGTGTAAGGAGTGCCCATGCCGCAGCCAAAGGCGCAGGCGCGGCACTATCCGAATGGGCGAGGCAAGATGCCCGGATGGGAACGAACGCCGAACGGCCTCCCCTCGCCGACATGCGCCAGAACTATGCGTGCGGAGCACTCGTCGAGGGTGACATGGATCCTGACCCGATCCTTCAGTTCCGTCGATGGTTGGATGAAGCATTCGCAGCGAATCAGCCGGGCTTCGATGAGCCGCATGCTATGACCCTGGCCACGGCTGATGCATCGGGCGCGCCATCGGCGCGGACGGTGCTTCTGAAGGGTTGCGACGAACGTGGCTTCGGCTGGTTCACGAACTAC
>JAYTFI010000110.1:0-3535 GCA_043734485.1 Acidimicrobiales bacterium
AACCCCCGAAGTTCAAGGCCGAGGCGTTCCTCGAGTCGCTTGCGGTCGCCTATGACCTCCTCGTCGCCAAGGCCGCGGCCCACGACGAGTCGGTGCAGAAGCTCACGGAAGTCTACGCCGTGTTCACCATGTTGCCCGGATCGGCCCGTGACTACACCAAGCAGGAGTTCGCCCGTGATATGTACCTCCTCGACCAGAGCGGCGTCGTGACGGCCAAGGACGGACGTCTGCTCCAGCTCCCCGCGAGCGCGCTCACGCGCGGGTCCGCCGGGATCACCACGGTGAGCCGGTCCGGGCAGGAGAAGGTCTACGCCGGCATCAGCTTCAGCCAGGAAACACGATGATCGCCGGCCTCGACTACGCCTCGTTCCTCGACGACGAATACCTCTCGACGTTCATCGCCGAAGGCGGCGGTGCGGTGAAGTTCGCCGTTGCCCTCGACGAACAGCAGGCCGGCGTGTTCAGCGAAGCGCTCGCGGGCCGGGCCACCGACGAGGGATTCGTCGTGGTCAGCGTCGATGCAGCCGGAACCCGAGTGCACATGATCGACCAGGTGTTCTTCGCAGCCGCCCGCCAGGTCGATTGGGACTCCCTCGCCCGCACCACGGTGCGCAACGCCTGGGCCGCGATCGCTTACGCCGTGCCCGACGACAGCGACGATCTCACGGTCTCGGGAGTAGCCGAACGCCACGGTGTCGACCCCGCCGAGCTGAGCCGCGACGTCAATCGCGATCTGCAGAAGCGCATCGGCCGTGACTACGCCATGGTGCAGGAGTTCCGCATCGCCATGCTGCGGCTCTGCCAGGCACCGCTGGCAACGGGGCAGGTGACGGATGCAGAGCACGACGCCGTGCTGGAGTGGCTTCGCGGCGATCTCCGTCAGATGTCGCTGCTGCGGTCGGCCACGATCTTTCGCAAGGTCGGCCGGCACAACGCCCGCCATCTGCTGTTCTCACTCGCGCACTGGTTATCGGTGAACGGGAAGGCCGGTCTCGTGCTCCAGCTCGATGTACGGCGGCTCGGGTTCGCACGCCGCCCGCAGGCCGACGAGCGCAACGGGCTCTACTACACGAAGGCCGCCCTGCTCGATGCGTACGAGCTGCTGCGCCAGCTCGTCGACAACACCGACGAACTTTCGCATTGCTGCGTGACGGTGCTCTGCGCGCCCGAGTTCCTGACCGATCAGAACCGCGGCGTTGACGCCTATCAGGCCCTCAAGCTCCGCATCATCGACGAGGTGCGCGACCTTCGGCGCGACAATCCTTACTCGTCGCTCATCCGATTGGGTGCGGCATGAGCGCGCTGCGTCAGACTGCGAAGTCAGCGCCGACGGACGCCTCTCGGCGGATAACGTCGAGGCGGGCGCTCGAAGCACTGCGCGCCGGCGTTCCCAACCGCGACGCAGTGGCTGCACTCGGTTCGCTGCAGACCGGGGTCGAGGACCGCTTCAGCCAGCTGCTCGAATCCGTGCGGTCCTCAGCCGAAGGCGCAGGGTCGACGGAGGCTAAGTCGACGGACGCAACGGCAGGCGGCCCGGGGATGCTGATCGGCGGCGGGTTCGGGGCCGGCAAGAGTCATGTGCTCGAGTACGTGGCGCACATGGCCCTCGATGCCGGATTCGTCGTGTCGAAGGTGGTCATCTCCAAGGAGACGCCACTGCATGACCCGGCGAAGCTCTACCGGGCTGCGATCGACGAGGCCCGGCTGCCGGATCGGCCGGGGTCGGCGATCGACGAGATCGCGGCCGGGCTGAAGACGCAGTCGAATGAGTACGCGTCGCTGTACCGGTGGCTGCACACCGACGACGCGCCCGTCGACAGCCGGTTCGCAGCGAGCCTGTTCCTGCATGAGCACGCCCGTGGCGACGCGGAGTTCGCCGACCGGATCGTGCGGTTCTGGGGCGGTGATCCGCTGCCGATCTCCGACCTGCGTCGTCGGCTGAAGGAGGCCGGAGCGGCCACGACCTACCGCCTCGCATCGGTGAAGGAACGAGACCTCTCGGTACAGCGGTTCCGGTTCGTCTCGCGTCTCGTGCGAGCCGCCGGATACGCCGGCTGGGTGCTGCTCATCGACGAGGTCGAGCTGATCGGGAGGTACTCGCAGCTGCAGCGGGCAAAGTCCTATGCCGAGGTCGCACGATGGGTACGAGGCGATCGAGATGACCCAGGCGCGCCGCTAGGCGCAGTGCTCACGACCGTCGAGGACTTCGCCGCACAGGTGCTGGTCGGGAAGAACGATGTCGAGCTGATACCCAAGAAGCTGCGCCTGAAGGGGACGGCAGAACACGACCGGCTCGCGTCATCCGCGGAGACCGGCATGCGGATCATCGAGCGTGAGCAGCTCCGCCTGCAGCCGCCCGACCGCGACGAGCTCGACCGCACCTACGCCAAGCTCAAGTCGATCCATGGCGAGGCGTACGGATGGGTACCTCCCGATGTCGAAGGCCTGGAACGATTGCCCTCGAACCGCATGCGCCAGTACGTCCGGGCCTGGATCAACGCCTGGGACCTTCGACTCCTCGACCCGTCGTACGAGCCGGAGATCACCACGTCGGAGGTCGCGATCGACTTCAGCGAAGATGCCGACCTCGAGGGTTCGGGCGACCAGCCGAACGGTAGCGGTAACGACGGCTGATTCTCGCTCGAAAGGCCTGAGGCACCGCGACCCGACCGACCGACCGACCGACCGCCGACCGACCATGCGCGACGAAGCGGAGGAGATCGCCGCGGTGCTCGCCGACAGCTCAGGGCGCACCGCGTCGGAGGTGCGCGACGCATTGCGCAAGCTTGGCCGGGTGTCAATCACGACGGCTGACGTGACCCGCGGGCTGACCGGCCATCCCCGACGGTTCCACCACGACGGGCAACACCCCGCGCGATGGTGGGCCGGCACTGCGGCAGTCGCTGGGCGTCCTGACGCGTATGAGCCCGGCCCGACCGCGCTTCCGACCCTGTACCGGTGGCAGACCGCGGCGCTTGAGGCCTGGAGGGCACAAGGACGGCGAGGCGTCGTGGAGGCCGTGACGGGCACCGGCAAGACCGTCGTCGGTGTTGCCGCGGCCCTCGCCGAGCTCGGCGAGGGCGGGCAGGTGTGCGTGCTGGTGCCGACGAAGGACCTCCAAGCCCAGTGGAACGACGTGCTGTCGCGCTGCCTACCACCCCGCTTCAGCGTCGGGCTGCTGGGTGACGGACGGCGGGATGGGCTCGGGAATCACGACGTGCTCGTCGCGATCGTGAACTCGGCCCGGGGTGCAGATCTGCGCCCGCGCCGCCCAGGCGGTCTGCTGATAGCCGACGAATGCCATCGGTATGCATCCGATAACAACCGGCTCGCACTCGAGGTCGCATTCCCGCGCCGGCTCGGGCTGAGCGCGACGTTCGCCCGTGCCGACGAAGGCCATCTCGACTGGCTGGCGCCGTACTTCGGAGTGACCTGTTACCGGATGGGCTACGCCGCCGCAAGGGCAGACGGCGTAATGGCCCGGTTCTCCGTCGCGCTCGTCGGCGTCGCGTTCAGCATCGGCGAGCGCGGCGAG
>JAYTFI010000111.1:0-2045 GCA_043734485.1 Acidimicrobiales bacterium
ACGGAGGCAATGTTGACAATGGCACCACGGCCGCCGTCCTCGTCAGGCTCATTGCTGTTCATCGCGCTCGCCGCGAGGCGGATGCAGTTGAACGTACCGATGAGGTTGATCTCGATGACCCGCTTGTAGTTCGCCAGGTCGTGGGGAACGCCCGCCCGGTCGATGGTGCGCCCGGCGGAACCGATGCCGGCAGCATTGACCAAAGCCCGCAACGGCGCCATCTCGACCGCGGCAGCGACCGCTGCGGCGACCTGCTCCTCGCTGGTGACGTCGCAGGGGACGAACGCTCCGCCCAGCTCCTTGGCCAGCGCCTCGCCCTTCGCGGCCTGCCGGTCGAGGTCGGCCAGTACGACCTTCGCGCCGCGGGCCGCGAGCAGCCGGGCCGCGCCCTCCCCGATACCGGACGCACCGCCGGTGATGATTGCCGACGCACCTTTGATCTCCATAGGGCGGAGACGCTATGTGGCCCCAGCCGTGCCGCCAAGTTGGGGACTACAGGTAGGTAGCCGGGGAACCGCCGAGGCCGGAGAACAACCGGGTGGCCGCGTCCGAAAGCGTCTTGGGGATCAGCGGGTTCGCCGCCGCGAGTGCCAACGCATCGACGCCGACGAGGTAGCGCTTCAGGGGCCGGCGGCTCTCGACCGCCGAGACGATGGTCCGGGCCACGATGCCCGGGGGCGGGGCGAAGCGGCCGATCGCTTCGAGGGCCTGCGCCGAGCGTCTGTAGGCGTCCTTGTACAACGAGTCGTCGTTGCCGGCTAAGCCTTCGGTCTGCTCCTTCGCCCTCGGCTCGATACCGGTCTTGAAGAAGCCGGGCTCCACGATCGACACGCGCACGCCGAACCCGGCAACCTCCATGCGCAGAACATCGGAGAGTGCTTCGAGGCCGAACTTCGACGCGTGGTACCAGGCGTTCAGCGGCAGGACGGCGGCCCGCCCGGCGATCGAAGACACCATCACGATCCGCCCGCCGCCGAGCGAGCGCATCCCCGGCAGCGCGCACGATGAGACCACGGCCGGGGCGATGAGGTTCACGTCGAGCTGGGCGCGGGCCGAGGCCGCCGACACCTCCTCGACGGCGCCTACCTCGCTGTACCCGGCGTTGTTCACAACTCCCCAAAACGCCGGAAGACCGGGGAAGGCGGCCACGACGGCCTCGTCGTCGGAGACGTCGAGCACCAGCGTGTGGACCAATGGACTGACACCCGCCTCCTTCGCTGCGGCCCGCAGTTCCGCCGCCTTCGCCTTGGAACGGACGGTCCCCCAGGTCTGCCACCCGCGTGACGCGAAGCGCAGCACGCTGGCCAGACCGATTCCCGAATTGGCGCCGGTGACGAGGATGGGTCCGGGACGTTCGGCTGCCATGGCGGCCTCCTAAGGTGATCAGTGATCGGTGGCCGCAGACTAGAGCTGTGCGCCGCGGCGCGTCGGCCCGATGACCGCCGTTCAGCGGAAACGTGCGGTGAAGCGGCCACCCTGCAGATCGACGGTCACGGGCACGTCGAACGCCTCCGACACAGCATCGGTGCTGATCGCATCGCCAATCGGTCCGCAGCTCACGGCCGTGCCACCCTTCAGCAGCAACGCGTGGGTGAAGGCCGGCGGTATCTCTTCGAGGTGATGCGTCACGAGGACCGCGGCGGGCACCTCGGGATCGGCCGCAATGGCTCCCAACCGGGCAATCAGGCGCTCGCGGGCCCCCAGGTCGAGACCCGCAGCAGGTTCGTCGAGCACGACCAGCTCTGGCGGTGCCATCAGCATGCGGGCGAGCTGCACCTGCTGGCGCTCGCCTTCGCTCATCGTGGAGAACTCACGGTCGCCGAGGTAGCCGAAACCCGCGTCGTCGAGCAGCGACTGCGCCTTCGCCGCATCGACGGCGTCGTAGGTGTGCCACCACGGTTCGAGGGCCGCGTACTTGGCCGTCATCACGAGGTCGCGGCCGATCACCTGGGGGCGGACCATCTTGGCGAAGGCCGCGCTCACCACGCTGATGCGAGTCCTCAGGACGCGCCAGTCGACGCCGTGGCCGAGCCGGGCACCGAGCA
>JAYTFI010000112.1:0-4308 GCA_043734485.1 Acidimicrobiales bacterium
CCGAGCATGCCCGGGGGCGCATCGAGCATCGAGCGCTCCTTCGTCTCCGGCGTATGGGGAGCGTGATCAGTGGCGATCGCATCGATCGTTCCATCGGCCAAGCCGGCCTTCACGGCGGCGACATCGGCATCCGTGCGCAGCGGCGGATGGACCTTGAAGACCGTGTCGTAGGAGGCGACACAGGCGTCGGTGAGCGTGAAGTGGTGCGGTGCGGCTTCGGCCGTGACCGGCAGCCCGTCGGCTTTGGCGCGGCGGATCAGCTCAACCGACCCGGCCGTCGACATGTGCAGGAAGTGCACCGGGGCACCGGTGCGCCGGCACAACGCGATGTCGCGCATCACCATCAGTTCCTCGGCCTCGGCCGGCTGGCCGGGCAGCCCGAGCTTCGACGACCAGGCCCCCTCGTGCATGACCCCGCCCTCACTCAGGGCCGCATCCTCGCAATGCTGCGCCAACGTGACACCGAGCGCGCTGGCGTACTCCAGCGCGCGTCGCATGAGGCGGTTGTTCTGCACGCCGGCGCCGTCGTCGGTGAAGATGCGCACGCCGAGCGCAGCCATCTCGGCCATCGGCGCAAGATGCTCGCCGAGGCGACCCATCGTGATGGCGCCGGCCACCCGCACATCACACAGTGCGGCACGCGCACCGAGCTGCAGCACCTGCTGGACGACGGCCGCGGAGTCGATGGCCGGCGTGGTGTTCGGCATCGCGATCACCGCTGTGTAGCCGCCCAACGCAGCCGCACGGGAACCGGTCTCGACCGTCTCGGCTGCCTCATTGCCCGGCTCGCGGAGATGCGAGTGCAGATCGACGAGCCCGGGCCCGACGATGCAGCCGCCGGCGTCGAGCACCTGCGCGCCTGAAGGAACATCGATATGCGCGCCTATCGATGTGACGACACCTTCGACGACGACGACATCGGCGGGCAGCGGTGCGAGGCCGTCCGCAAGGACGACACGCCCGCCTCGGATCACGACTGCACTCGCGCTCATCGGACCACCCTCGGCATGCCTCGGGTCGCCCGCTGAAGCGGGCGCTGCACCCGATCGTTCGCTCGCTGACGCTCGCTCATCGCGAGCCTCCCGCGAGCAGGTCGAACAGCACGGCCATGCGCACCGCGACTCCGTTGGCCACCTGCTGGGTGATGACTGTGTTCTCCCGATCGGGCACCGCCGCGCCGATCTCGACACCCCGGTTCATGGGCCCGGGGTGCATCACGAGCACTTCGTCGCGCAGCCGTCCGGCCCGCTCGTCGGTGAGCCCGTACTGCATCGTGTATTCGCGCAGGGACGGGATGAGGGCCTCGGTCATGCGCTCGACCTGCATACGCAGCAGATAGACCACATCGACGCGGCCGAGCACGGCGTCGATCTCGTGCTCGACCTTCACCGGCCATCCTTCAAGGCTCGGCGGCAGCAGGGTGGGCGGCGCAACGAGCGTGACGTCGGCACCCAGTGCGGTGAAGGCCTGCACGTTGGAGCGGGCCACCCGGGAATGCTTGATGTCGCCCACGATGGCGATCGACCGGCCTTCGAGCCCCCCGAGCCGCTGACGGATCGTGTAGCTGTCGAGCAGCGCCTGCGTGGGGTGCTGATGCCATCCGTCGCCACCGTTGACGACCGCGGCATCGGTCCAGCCGGCGATCTGCCACGGCACGCCTGCGGCTTTGTGGCGGACCACGATGGCGTCGATGCCCATGGCCTCGATCGTCTCGATCGTGTCGCGCAACGACTCGCCCTTGTTGGCAGAGCTGGTCGAGACGCTGAAGTTCATGACGTCGGCAGAGAGCCGCTTCGCCGCGGTCTCGAAGCTGAGACGGGTGCGGGTGGAGTCCTCGAAGAACAACGACACCACGGTCTTGCCCTGCAGCGCGGGGATCTTCGGGACCGTACGTGCACTTACCTCTACGAAGCGATCGGTGAGCGAGAGCAGATGCTCGATGCCGTCGCGGCCGAGATCCTCGATCGAGAGCAGGTGCCTGGCCGCAGGCGCCGGAGCCGAAGCCGACCGGAACGACGCCGCGCTCATGCGATCACCACGCCATCAGGCGTTGCCCGGACGGTCTCGGTGCGCGACGTGGGCAGGTTCTTGCCCACGTAGTCGGGCCGGATCGGGAGCTCGCGGTGACCCCGGTCGACCATCACCGCCAGCTGCACCGATCGGGGCCGGCCGTATTCACGCAGTGCGTCGAGCGCAGCCCGAACTGTTCTGCCCGTGTAGAGAACATCGTCGACGATGACCACCGTGTGGTCGTGCAGCTCGAAGGGCAGTTCGCTGGCCGCCGGCACCACCGACCGAAGGCCGAGATCGTCGCGGTAGAAGCTCACGTCGATGAACCCGACCGGAACCGGCTCACCCAGTTCGCCCAGCGCGTCACCGATGGCTTTGGCCAGCCAGACACCGCCTTTGACCAAGCCGACGAGGACCACGCCATCGGTGCCCTGGTTGCGCTCGACGATCTCGTGCGCCATGCGGCGAACAGCTCGCTGCACGGCCTCGGGATCAAGCACATGGCGCCCTCCCACGGGCGCCGCTGACGGAAGAGCGGACATCTCGACTCCTTCCCGTGCGGGCCTCACAGGACCCGCTTCACGGTGCACTACACCCTAATCGGCCAAGCGAAGGACAGACAGCCATCAGTCGCCATCCTGCGCACGTGCGCGCGCAATCGACTACGACCACCCGGCCGCCGACAACAACCGTCGTGACCGCTGCGCCCCGTCCACCACACCCCCGACCACCACACCCCCGACCACCACGACCCGGCCGGTACCGCCGACGACGGCCAAAGCCGTCCCGACGACCACGACCACCGACGACCACGACGACAACCGCAGCCACGACCAGCACCACCACTACGCTTCCGACCTTCGACCCCACGCTGGATCTACGGCCACGCGTGGCGCGAGTGGGCGCGGTCACGGTGGCGGTCGGGCGCAAGTTCCCGCCGAACGCTGCCGTCACGCTGGCCTGGGAGGGCATCGGCGTGATCGCCACCGTGGTCACCGATGCGAACGGCGGATTCGATGCACCGATACTCATCATGACCAACCAGCGGATCGGCGGCCGCACGCTACGGGTGCAGGAACCGACGCCGTTCCCACGGTTGCGCGTCCCGTTCCTGGTACAGCCGGCGACAGCCCAGGCCCGGTCGGGCAGCTTGGAGGTCTCGCGCTGAGGTGAGGGAGTCTCCGCAAACGGACGGGGCGCCGTCGCGGCTGCGGCAGACTCCCCTCATGGCCCGCACCCTCGTCGATCTGAGCCACGTCATCACCGAGGGGATGGTCACGTATCCGGGCCTACCGGCACCGCAGGTCAGCGAACACCTCACCCGCGAGGCAGCAGTCGACATCTACGGCCCGGGCGTCACGTTCTCGATGGGCATGATCACGATGTGCTCGAATACCGGCACCTACCTCGACGTCCCGTTCCACCGCTATGCCGACGGCCACGACCTCACCGGGCTCGCCCTCGAACGCATCGCCGACGTGCCCGCAGTCTGCGTCGAGCGCCTCGGCCAACGGGTGATCGACCTCCCCCGGCTGCACGAGCTCGACCTCGAAGGCTGCGCCGTGCTCGTACGCACCGGGCACTCCGTCCACTTCGGCACAGACGCCTACCTCACCGACCACCCCCACCTCAGCGCCGCGACCGCCGAAGCGCTGGTGGCGGCCAAGGTGGCCTGTGTCGGCATCGACTCGCTGAACATCGACTCGACAGAGGCATTCAACGGCCGGCCCGTGCACTCGATTCTGCTGAAGGCCGGCATCCCGATCATCGAGCACCTGACCAACCTCGACCGGATCCCCCGCACCGGCTTCCGCTTCACTGCGGTGCCGCCGAAGATCGAGGGCATGGGCACGTTCACGGTGCGGGCCTTCGCCACGATCCCGACCTGAGCACTACCGCACCGACAAGTAACGCAACCGCGGATCACCCGATCCGGGCGACCACTGGCAAATGATCCGAACGCCGCACCCATTCGGGGGAATCGGGCGGCACGTCGACCGATTCCGCGTTCAGCCCGCCAGCCAGCAGCACCCGGTCGAGCCGCTGACGGACCGCACCGGTCGGGTTGGTGAACCCCGCCGCCCCTGTCCACGCGTCGTCGAGCCCGATGGCCGTGAACCGTGCGAACACGGCCGGCTCGTCGACCGCGTTGAAGTCACCGGCCACAACGCAGCGATGTCGGTCGGCGCCCAGATGGGCCACCACCCGCTCCGCCTGCTCGATACGCGCCGTGGCACTGGCATGCGACGCCAAGTGCACGTTCACGACGGTCACGTCGAGATCCGGTATGCGCGCATA
>JAYTFI010000113.1:0-2401 GCA_043734485.1 Acidimicrobiales bacterium
ACAGCCCCGACGTCGACGTGTGCCTGTGCGTCGCGTCGGAGAGCGTGCATCGGATCCAGGAGACTCAAGGGGCGTTGTGCGATGCTCTCGTCGCCCGCCTGCGGAAGCCGACGATTCTGAAGGTGGCACCGTGAGGTTCATCGACGAGTACCGGGACCCGGCCACCGCCAAACTCGTCCTCGCCGAGATCGAGGCGCTCGCGGGCGATGATCAGTTCAAGTTCATGGAGGTGTGCGGCGGCCATACCCACGCCATCTATCGACACGGCATCGAGCAGATCCTGCCTGAGGGCATCGAACTTGTGCATGGGCCGGGCTGTCCCGTATGCGTGATTCCCATGGGGCGCATCGACGACGCCATCGCCGTCGCCCGCACCACGGGCGTCATCATGGCGACATTCGGCGACATGATGCGCGTGCCGGGCAGCACCTCCACACTGCTCGAAGCCAAGGCCCGCGGCGCCGACGTGCGCATGGTCTACTCCCCGCTCGATGCTCTGGAGTTGGCCAAGCGCAACCCCGAACGGGAAGTGGTGTTCCTAGCCGTGGGGTTCGAGACAACTGCCCCTTCGACCGCAGTGACGGTGCGTCAGGCCAAAGCCGCCCGCGTGCCGAACTTCTCGGTGTTCTGCAACCACGTCACGATCGTGCCCCCGCTGCAGTCGATCCTCGACAGCCCCGGCCTCGAGCTCGACGGCTTCCTCGGCCCCGGTCACGTCTCCATGGTCGTCGGCCTCGACCCGTTCCGTCATCTGGCGGAGCGGTACCGCAAACCGATCGTCGTGAGCGGCTTCGAGCCGCTGGACATCCTCCAGGGCGTTGCGATGCTGCTGGCACAGCGTCGGCAGGGTCGCTGCACCGTCGAGAACCAGTACAGCCGTGCCGTTCCGAGCGACGGCAACGCGCGGGCTCTGGCCGCCATCGAGGAAGTCTTCGAGCTGCGACCGCACTTCGAGTGGCGCGGCCTCGGATTCATCCCCCACTCGGGGCTGCGGCTGAACGCTGCGCACGCACAGTTCGATGCCGAGCGACGCTTCGCCGTGCCCGGTGTACGGATCGCCGACCCGAAGGCCTGCCAGTGCGGCGAAGTACTGAAGGGTGCGATCCGCCCGTGGGAGTGCAAGGTGTTCGGTACGGCGTGCACACCGCAGACACCGATCGGCACCTGCATGGTGTCCTCCGAAGGGGCATGCGCCGCGTTCTACAACTACGGACGTCATTCGCAACGCCGCGGCAGCATCCCCGTCAGTGCGATGTGACCCGGCCGTCGGATCAGGTTCGTTCGTCATGAGTTGCGGTAGTTGTGTCCACTGATCCTCGGATCGGACGTCGACGGGTCCGATTCACCGACGAGGTCGTGACCATGGCCCATGGCGCCGGCGGATCGGCCAGTGAGGCGATGCTCGACGCCGTCTTTCGTCCGGCTTTCGTCGACCAAGAACTTGCGCGCGCCGACGACGGCGCCCTCATCGCCCTGGACGCCGGCACCGACGCAATCGTGATGACGACCGATTCGTTCGTAGTGAAGCCCCGGCGCTTTCCCGGCGGCTCGATCGGCACACTCGCGGTCTGCGGGACGGTCAACGACCTCGCCGTGATGGGCGCAACACCGCGCTGGCTGTCCGTCGCCTTCGTTCTCGAAGAGGGCCTGCCGATCGCAGAGCTGCGCGGGATCGTGAAAGACATGGCCGACACCGCCGATGCGGCCGGGGTTCGCATCGTGGCCGGCGACACGAAGGTCGTCGAGCGCGGAGCGGCCGACGGCTGCTACATCACCACGACCGGCGTCGGTACCCGAGCTGCGTCCGTGCACCTGGGTGCGGAGCTTGTCCGGGTCGGTGATCGGGTCATCGTGTCTGGCAACCTCGGTGATCACGGCATGGCTGTGCTGCTCGCTCGCGGGGAGCTCGCACTCGGAGGCGACATCGCATCCGACTGCGCACCGCTGCACGAGCTCACGGCGCGGCTGATGACTGCAGCACCGAACGTCCGGTGGATGCGTGACCCCACCCGCGGCGGCCTGGCCAGCGCGCTCAACGAATTGGTCCGGGCCAACGGGCTTGCGATCCTGCTCGACGAGCTCGCCATCCCTGTCGCCCCAGCGGTCGCCGGCGCATGCGAGCTTCTCGGCATCGACCCGCTCTACGTCGCCAACGAGGGCAAGCTCGTCGCCGTCGTCCCCGCCGATGAAGCCGACGCCGCGCTCGCCGCCCTCCGAGGCCATCCGCTCGGCATCAACGCGATTGTCCTCGGCGAGGTGCGCGATGACCCTCCCGGAATCGTCATGGTCCGCACTGCGTTCGGCGGCTCGCGCATCGTCGATCTCCTCGTCGGCGACCCACTCCCCCGGATCTGCTGAGGGCGACGCCAATGGACGGCCCAACGAACAACGACCTCTACGC
>JAYTFI010000114.1:0-4489 GCA_043734485.1 Acidimicrobiales bacterium
CGAGCCGATGCTCACGGCTTCGGTGACGTCCGGGGCAGGCCGCGTCCGCCGGGTCGTCGGCGACACGTTGTGGAAGTCCGTGTCCGTGATGAACGCCGAACCGATTAGCGAATCGTCGCCAACGAGTACCGACTCGAGACAGTTGATCTTGGTCGCGTTCACGACAACGCGATCACCAAAAACGACCGATCCCGTCCCGTAGATTCGCACACCCATGAAAATCGTAGAGGAGCGGCCGACTTCGACGGTGACCGATCCCCATACCTGAAACAGGTCTTCGACTCGTGCGAGGGGACCGACGACCAGACGGGCACCCCGGGCCAGCTCGATCCGGCCGCTGATCGTCGCCGACGGGTCGATCGAGATGGCCGAACCGTGGCGAAGCAGCAGCCACCGCCGATAGGCACGGTCTCGCACCACGCGGCTCAGCCGTCCACCGCAGCGCACCGCACTGGCTGTTCTACGTCGCAGTGGTGCCGCAGTCCGGCCGATTCGACGTGGCAGCACTCGGCAATCTTACCGACGCCGCGCATTTCATCCTGCGCGGGTCAACGCGGCCGCTTCGCCGACGACGGAAAGCTGCTCCGGGCGATTGAGTCTGATCGTCTCATCGGCCAGTCCGAGCACCACTGCGTCGTGGCTGATGAGCAGTACGGCCGGTGGGTGTTCCCAGCCGGCCAAGCGAGCGAGTATCCGCTCGATCACGGTGTCAGGAAGATGGTTGTTCGGCTCATCGAGGATGACGAGCCGGGGACGTCCGATGATCGCACGGGCAATAGCCAGTCGCTGGCGCTCGCCGCCCGACAGCCTGTCGCCGTCATCACCTATCCAGGTGTCGATCCCGTTGGCGAGCGACGCGACAACCGAGTCGGCCTCCGCTTCGGAAAGGGCGAGTGCGAGTTGGTCGTCATCAACGCCGGGCCGCCCGTAGCGCACGTTGTCACGGACTGTTCCCGGTAGGAACTCGGCGTGCTGGAAGGCCACACCGACCTGGCTGCGCAGGGCATTCAGATCCACGCGGAGGTCGGCGAGCGCTACGCCGTCGGCCCGGGCCGTGCCCGACTCGGGCGTAAGGAGCCCGAGCAGCAGCCCGAGCAACGTCGTCTTGCCGGAACCGTTCGGCCCCGCGAGCGCGACGATCCGGCCCGGGTCGAGAACCAGCGAGAAGTTGTCGACTATCGGCGCTGAGCCCGGATAGCGGAAGGTGACACCGTCGAGCGACAGAGTTGTAAGCGTCAGCGAGCCCGATGATCCAGCAGTTGACACTTCAGCGCCGACGAAACCGGAGCGGAGAAACACATCGACACGGTCGCTCGCCTGGCGCCCCTCGATGAACTGGGGCGAGCAGGATGCCAGCGACGCGATCGGGCCACGGAGCAACGCGAACCCCGCGAAGAAGCTCAGCATCGAGCCCAGGCTGATACGCCCGGAGATGACCGCCTGCCCGCCGACGGTCAGGGTAGCAGCGCTGGCGAGGCCGACCAGGGTGCCGTGAACAGCCTGCGAGAAACCAACGCTGGTCACCCGCGCCGCGCTTGCCTCCTTGTGGATGCGGATCGCCTCGTCCAATCCCCGCTGTTCGGTGCCTGCCGTTCCGCGGGCCCGCATGAAAGCCTGCGCCCGCACGGACAGCAGAAGCTTCCGCGCCAGCGTCTCGAAGGCCACCTGATTCGTTTTCAGGGACCGCTCCAGCATGGGCCGAAAGGCGCGGATCGAGACGACCATGGCCGGCACGATTGTTGCGCTGACCAGAGTGAGCAGCGGGTCCATCGAGAACAGGATCGCAAGAAGTCCGACGACCATCATCAGATTCGGGAGGAAGACGCGCAACGCGGTGGTGAACTGCTGTTCTATTCGCCCGGGGTCGCCAATCATCCGCTCGTGGATCAACGCCCCGTCGAGATCGCCCAGGTAGGCGAAGTCGGTACGGAAGACACGACCGCCGACGCGTTCGCGCAGCTTCGAAGTCGCATGTTTGGTGGCCCTCTGCACCCAGTGCTGGGATGCAACCGCCGCGACCCGTGTGAGCAGATTCAACCCGACGATTCCCCCCGCAGCGGCCAGCAGACGCGCTGTGCTCTTGTTCGGGATGGCGTCGTCGACCGCATAGCGCAGTATCAGCGGCACGGGAAGAACGGCCAACGACTGGACGACCATGACGATCGCGCCGAATACGAGATCGGTCCGCCTCTCGCGCAATGCGTGGCGATACGCACGCCGGGTGGACGGCTCCTCACCGAGGCGCACAGCGGGGCTTCGATCGGCAGGAGGTGGAGCCACGTTTTGCACTGTATTCAATTGCACTACATTCAACTACTTAGAGTGGTCAATGGGCGTCGGAACCCGACCTGTTGGGACAAGACTGCGGCTCCGACCCAAGGCGCGGCCACAACGACCCTCCATCGTGGGACAGACCCGAACCGCCACCCCGCCGCGAGCGTATGGCGGGTGACGCTCACCCACACCTCGAGTGGCGCGAAGGACCCGACTCCCTGACCGAGGCGCTCGCGATGCTGGCGAACCCGCCGGCCTCGCCGAAACTCATCACGCATCAGCGCCAGCGTGCCGATCGGCCCGCTATGCGCGATGTGCGCCGACCCCTCGAACCAGATCTCGTGGCCGGCCGCGAGGATCCGGTCGGCCATCACCGTATCCTCGCCGATCCGGATCCTTTCGTCATAGCGTCCGCATTCCTCGACCAGGCGGCGATCGATGGAAAGGCCGTGCCGTCGAGCCGACGAGGCGGCCACCACGCCGGATGGGTAGCCCGGCAGGCGGTTGCTGTAGGAGATGAGCCACGAGGCAATGGCCCACGGGGTTGACCGGCCCGCGTTGACGATCGCGGCGGACACTGCCCGGTAGCCCCGGGCATGCGCGACTCGGTGACCGCGGAGCCAGCCCGGGACAGCGAGGCAATCGGCCGCGAGAAACCCAACCACATCCCCAGTCGAGGCGTCGATGCCGCGATTGCGGGCACCGCCGGGCATGAGTCGCTCCGGAACCTCAACGACGACAACGTCGGGATAGTGCGCTCGAACCGCGTCGGCCCCCGAGTCGGGTCCCGAGGTGACGACGACGACCTCGACTCCGGGTTCGAGCTGGGACACCACGGATTCGACGGCGCGCACGATGGTGGCCGCGTTGCGATACCCCAGCACGACGACCGAGAACGATGCCTCGCAGCGCTTGGCAACTATGTTCTCGTTCTTCATGAGCAGCCCGATCGTGGTGTGTCTTTTGCCGGCGCGCAACGCCGAGATCCATATCGACGGCTGGCTTGCTTCGGTTGAACGCTTTGCCGACCAGGTGATCGCCCTCGACGACGGAAGCACCGACGCAACCGCAGATCGGCTTTCGGCCCATCCCATGCTCCGGGTGCTCCTGCGCAACCCAGTCCGGGAGAGCTTCGTCGGCTGGGACGATGGCCGCAACCGCCAGCGTCTCGTAGACGCCGTCGGCGATGCGAACCAGGACCGGTCGGACATCTGGACGGTTCAACTTGACGCCGACGAACGCATCGACGCCGACGATGGTGACGCGTTGGGAGCGTTCCTGCGCACCGGGGCCGACCCCCGACGGGCCTATCTGCTGCGCGCCTATCGAATGATCGGCGACGGCCGGCAATACGATCGTCGGGAGAACTGGGCCGGGCGGGTCTTCGCGTACCGCCCTGGTCTTGCACTTCCGACGGCAGCGCTGCACTTCGCTCCGCTGCCTACGGACATCGCGCCCGGTCGCTATACGAAGACAACGATTCGCATCCAGCACTACGCGAACGCGACGCCATCGCTGCGCAAGGCCCGCTTCGAAAAGTACTGCGAAGTCGACCCTCACAACCGCCACCAGCCTTCGTACGGACACTTGCTCGACGCACCTGTAGAGCTGTTCCCATGGAGGCCGCGACCTGCTGATCTGCCGATCGAACTCCACGGCCCGGCCGCGGCTCTGCCGGAGACGGAGGCGGCGTTGGGGTCGGGGTCGGGGTCGGGGTCGGGGAAAGGGTCGGTTACGGGGGCAAGGCGAAGGATTGCGACGCCGCCGCCGACCATCGCCGTGATCGACCGGCCCCGAAGCACTCCGCACTCGCCTGTGGCGTTGCGCGCCGCTGTCTGCTCGCTTACTCACGACCTCGTCATCGTCGTGGATGCCCCGTTCACGCTCCCCCCGGAAGCACTCGCAGCTGTTTCATCGGCCGCGCCCGCAACTGCGATGGGCACCATCGCCGGCCCCGGTTGGGGCACGCCCGGTCATCGCCTGCAGCGGCTGCTCGACCGTTCGATCAGCAGCGGAGGGTCTCCGAGCGAACGGCTCGCGAGCCGGCCCCGCCGCTGCAATGTCTTCTCCCGACGGGCGCTGCTCCTGGTGTTGGAATCCGAGCCCGGCCTTTGCGGACTCGACGAGATCACCGACGCCCTCTGGGAACTTGGCTACGGAGCTACTGCGCTGAACGAAGTCGTGCTCGACGTCGACACGTTCGCTGCGGCCGCCA